>NZ_WIVR01000039.1:0-49753 GCF_009600525.1 Pseudomonas sp. FSL R10-1350 | reverse complement strand
CCCTTAAGGACGCACACCGCTGAGTATTTTTTAACCAGCGCGCGGGCCGCCGCCGGGCGATCCGCCTGCACCTGCTCGGAGCTCAAGCCCAGCAAACGCGCGGCTTCGCCGGGGTGCGGGGTGAGCACACAGCCTGCTGGCAGCGCACAGTCAGCGTTGGACAACAGATTGAGCGCATCGGCATCCCAGACTTGTGGCTTTTTTGCCTGAGCCGCCGCAGACAGCAAGCTGCGCCCCCACGCGGCCTGCCCCAATCCCGGCCCCACCACAACCACGCTGGCTTGTGCCAACACACCCATCAACTGGTTGGCCGATGACACGCCGAGGGTCATCACCTCGGGCAAGCGGGTCAAGGCCGCGGGCACATGCTCCGGGCGGGTGGCCAGTGACACCAGCCCGGCACCACAGCGCAAGGCGCTCTGGGCGCTGAGGGTAATGGAGCCGCCAAAACCCCGGTCACCGCCAATCAGCAGCACATGGCCGAACTGGCCTTTGTGGGCGTCGGGCTCACGTGCAGGCAGGCGTGGCAGGGTGTTTGCCAGCAACGGTTGAGGGTCAGCAAAGAGGTGTTTGGTCTGCGGCATGCGTGTCGGGCTCCGATGTCTGGCAGAATTATACGCATCTCAGCTCTGGTTTCTCTTGCCTCATGCCTGCTATTACTGCCGACCTCCCCGCTCTTGCTCAGTCCATCAAGGAATGGGGCCGTGAGTTGGGCTTTCAACAAGTCGCCATTGCCGGCCTTGATCTGGGGGAACACGAGCAACACCTTGAACGCTGGCTGGCCGCGGGCTACCACGGCGACATGGAATACATGGGCGCCCACGGCAGCAAACGTTCGCACCCCGAAGAGCTGGTGCCCGGCACCTTGCGCGTGGTGTCGTTGCGCATGGACTACCTGCCCGGCGACACGCACATGGCGCAATTGCTGGCCCAACCCGAAAAAGCCTACGTGTCGCGCTACGCCCTGGGCCGCGACTACCACAAGCTGATCCGCAAACGCGTGCAACAGTTGGCCGATCGCATTCAGGCCGAAATAGGCCCGTTCGGCTTTCGCGCCTTCGTTGACAGCGCCCCGGTGCTGGAAAAAGCCATCGCGCAAAAAGCCGGGCTGGGCTGGATCGGCAAAAACACCCTGGTGCTCAACCGCAAAGCGGGCAGTTACTTCTTTTTAAGTGAACTGTTTGTCGACATACCGCTGCCCGAGGACGAACCCCACACCACCGAACACTGCGGGCGCTGCAGCGCATGCCTGGACATTTGCCCCACCAAGGCGTTTGTCGGGCCGTATGTACTGGATGCGCGGCGGTGCATTTCGTACCTGACCATCGAGCTTAAAACCGCGATCCCGGAAGAACTGCGCTCAATGATGGGCAACCGGGTGTTTGGCTGCGACGACTGCCAGATCGTCTGCCCCTGGAACCGCTTCGCCCGCAGCACCCTTGAGGGCGACTTCAAGCCCCGGCACAACCTGGACAACGCCGAACTGGCCGAATTGTTCATGTGGGACGAAGACACATTTTTGAGCAGCACCGAAGGCTCGCCCCTGCGCCGGGCCGGTTACGAGCGCTGGCTGCGCAACTTGGCGGTAGGTTTGGGCAATGCGCCATCGACCATTCCGGTGCTGGAAGCGCTGAAAGCGCGACGTGAATACCCGTCGCAGCTGGTGCAAGAGCATGTGGAATGGGCGCTAAAGCAGCATGCTGAGCGAGTATGAAGCAGAACTCTGTGGGAGCGGGCTTGCTCGCGATGGCATCGACGCATAACACCTGACTTACCGCGTCGCCTGCATCGCGAGCAAGCCCGCTCCCACAAGGGAATGCCTGCAATTCCCACATAATCCCCAACACCCACCTGTCAGGCATTGAGGCCGAGTAACTCTGGCAGGTCATTCACAACATGGAGACGGCCCGCGCGCTGGTGGATTCGCTGCTGGCCGATTAATGCTCGTCGTTGTACACGAACTTGGGCATTTCCCAGTTAAAGCGAATCGCCAACAGGCGCAGCAAGAGCCCGCCGAATAAGGTGACGAAGATCGCCTGTTCGTTGGGCATGTTCAGGTAGGTGCACAGCAAAAAGCACCACGCGGCCGCGAAGGACACGCTGGCGTAGAGTTCGCGACGGAAGATCAGCGGGATGTCGTTGCAGAAGATGTCACGCAAAATGCCGCCAAACACGCCGGTAATCACCCCGCTCACCGACGCCACCAGCATGCCCTGGCCCATTTCCAGGGCGGTCATGCAGCCGATCAGGGTAAACGCCACCAGCCCCAGCGCATCGAGCACCAAAAACAGTGAACGCAAATGGCGCATCAGCGGTGCGATAAAAATCGTCACCAGCGCGGCAAAGGTGGTGAGCACCAGGTATTCCGGGTGTTTGACCCACGTCAGCGGGTAATGCCCCAGCAGCACATCACGGACCGAGCCGCCGCCCAGCGCGGTGACGCAGGCAATCAGCACCACACCAAACCAGTCCATGCCCCGACGCCCGGCAGACAGCGCGCCGGTCATGGCTTCAGCAGTAATGGCGACTAAATAGAGCATCAGCAACATGGCGGCGATCCTTGCAATGAGGCGCGCAGTCTACTCAGTTGCTGAGAGCACCAAAAGGGGGCAAAAAACACACCCCCTGTAGGAGCGAGCTTGCCTCGCGATCTTTTGATCTTTAAAGCAAACAGGCGTCTTTAGAATTTGATGAAGTGCTTGCGGTAATGCTGCAGCTCGGCAATCGACTCGCGAATGTCGTCCAGCGCCAGGTGCGTGCCTTTTTTCACCAGGGTATCGCGCACTTCCGGCGCCCAGCGGGCGACCAGTTCCTTGAGGGTCGAGACGTCCAGGTTGCGGTAGTGGAAGTAGCTTTCGAGGGTCTTCATGTGGGTGTACAGAAAACGCCGGTCCTGGCAGATGCTGTTGCCGCAGATCGGCGATTTGCCTTTAGGCACCCACTGTTCAAGGAAGGCCAGGGTCTGCGCTTCGGCTTCGGCCATGCTCACGGTGCTGTCCTTGACCCGCTGGGTCAGGCCGCTGGCGCCGTGGGTGCGAGTGTTCCATTCGTCCATGCGGGCGAGCACTTCGTCGCTGTGGTGGATGGCAATCACCGGGCCTTCAGCCAAGGTGTTGAGGTTGCTGTCGGTAACGATGGTGGCCATTTCGATAATGACGTCGTTGTCCGGATCAAGGCCGGTCATTTCCAGGTCGATCCAGATCAGGTTCTGCGCGTTGTTCATAAAGGCCTCCAGTGCTTAGTCGCGCAGTTTAGCTTAGGCGCCCGGCCCACGTGCTAAACTCGCCAGCGTTTTACCCTTCTTATCGTTATCTACACGGAACACCCATGGCCAAACGCCAGCTCAATCGTCGCCAAAACTGGCGCATCGAAAAGATCCAGGGCGAGCGCGCTGCCCGCGCCGCCAAACGCGAATCCAGCGCCCTTGAAGCGCTTGAGGGCGGCGACTTAGGCCCCGAGCAACTCGGCCTGGTGATCGCGCACTTCGGTGTGCAGGTCGAAGTCGAGGCTCAAGAAGGCGAGCTGAAAGGCCAGACGTTCCGTTGCCACTTGCGCGCCAACCTGCCCGCACTGGTAACCGGTGACACCGTGGTGTGGCGCGCAGGTAATCAGGGCATCGGCGTGATCGTCGCCCAGTTGCCGCGCAAAACCGAACTGTGCCGCCCCGACAACCGTGGCCAGCTCAAGCCGGTCGCGGCCAACGTCGACATGATCGTGATCGTCTTCGCGCCAATGCCCGAGCCTCACGCCAACCTGATCGACCGTTACCTGGTGGCTGCCGAGCACGCCGGGATCCGCCCGTTCCTGCTGCTGAACAAGGCAGACTTGATCGACGATCAAAACGCACCCGCTCTGAATGCACTGCTGGGGGTTTATCGCCAGTTGGGCTACCCGGTGCTGGAAGTATCAGCGCACCACGGTGACGGCATGCAGCAGTTGCAAGAGCAACTCAACGGCCGTATCAGCGTGTTTGTGGGGCAGTCGGGCGTGGGTAAATCCTCGCTGGTCAACAGCTTGCTGCCGGAGGTCAACCTGCGGGTCGGGCCGCTGTCGGAGCTGTCCGGTCAGGGCACGCACACCACCACCACCGCGCGGTTGTTCCACTTCCCGGGCGGCGGTCAGTTGATCGACTCACCGGGTATTCGTGAATTTGGCCTGGGCCACGTCAGCCGTGCTGACGTTGAGGCGGGCTTTGTCGAGTTCAACGACTTGATCGGCCGCTGCCGCTTCCGCGACTGCAAGCACGACCGCGAGCCGGGCTGCGCGTTGTTGATGGCCCTGGAAGACGGCCGTGTGCAGCAACAGCGCATGAACAGCTATCGCTCGATCATTGCGAGCTTGCCGGAAAGCAGTTACTAAGCCTGCGCTTGCCTCGCGATCGTTTAAAAGATCGCGAGGCAAGCTCGCTCCTACACAGATTTAGGGGTTGGCCGGGGGCTTGTCATCAAACAAGTTCAGCTTCTGGCGCTCTTCATGCATCGGCTTTGGCTGCTGGTCAGGCGGCAAGGTGATCGGGTCGTCCAGGGCTTTGGGCAACTGCTCAGCCTTGACCGGGTCCGGCCCTTGTTCACCCTCAATTGCTTGTTGGGCCTTTTTGGTCAGCACCACGATGTCGATCCGGCGGTTAACCGGGTTGTTCGGGTGGGCTTTGTCGAACAGCACTGACGAGGCGTACCCCACCACCCGCGCGACCTGGCTGTCGGGGTAGCTGCCCGCCACCAGCGTGCGCCGCGCCGCGTTGGCGCGGTTGGCAGACAACTCCCAGTTGCCGTAATCGCCCGTGCCCGCATAGGGCATGGCGTCGGTGTGGCCGCTGATGCTGATCTTGTTCGGCACCGCCGCGATGGTGTCGGCCATGGCCAGCAAAATGTCTTCGAAATACGGCTTGAGGCGCGCACTGCCCACGTCAAACATCGGGCGGTTTTCAGCGTCCATCACCTGAATACGCAAGCCATCCGGGGTGATTTCGAACAACAGTTGGTCTTTGAATTTCTTCAGTTGCGGGTTTTCTTCGACCTTGTTTTGCAACTCTTGAAGCAGCAACTCAAGGCGCTCCTTCTCAACCTGCTCGGCCATGCCCTGGATCTGGTCCGCATCGATTTTGATCTTGTCCGGCACGGGCTCCTTTTTCTCTTCCGGATTGAGGGTGTTTTCCGGCGCCAGTGCAGGGGTGCCGCCCAGGTCGATGGTGTACGGCGTGCCGCTTTCAGAGAAACCGATCGGGTCTTTAAAGTAGCCACCAATGGCGATTTTCTGCTCTGGCGTGGCGGCGGTCATGAGCCACAACACCAGAAAGAACGCCATCATCGCGGTGGCAAAGTCCGCAAAGGCGATCTTCCAGGCGCCGCCGTGGTGGCCTGCGCCATAGCGCTTGACGCGCTTGATGATAATCGGCTGATTGTTTTCCATAACTCAGCGACCGCGAACCACTTGTTCCAGCTCGGAAAAGCTCGGCCGGTGCTTGGGGTACAGCACTTTACGGCCAAATTCGACGGCCAGCGAAGGCGGCATGCCCGAAGCCGAGGCCACCAGCGAGGCTTTGATCGACTCGTAAACATTGATCTCTTCTTTGGCGTCATGGGCCAGCGACGTCGCCAGCGGGCCAAAGAAGCCATAGGCCGCAAGGATACCGAAGAACGTCCCCACCAACGCCGCCCCCACGTGCATGCCGATGGCCGCCTGATCGCCCTCACCCAACGACGCCATTGTCACAACAATGCCAAGTACCGCTGCCACAATGCCGAAGCCCGGCATCCCGTCGGCGATGCCGGTGATGGCGTGGGACGGGTGCTCGAGTTCTTCCTTGAGGTTGAACAGTTCCATGTCGAACAGCCCTTCCAGCTCGTGGGGCGCCATGTTGCCCGACGACATGATGCGCAGGTAATCGCAGATAAACGCGGTCATGCGCTCGTCTTTCAATACAGTCGGGTACTTGGCAAAAATCGGGCTGGCCGCAGGGTCTTCAACATCAGCCTCAATGGCCATCATGCCTTCGCGGCGGCTTTTATTGAGGATCTCGTACACCAGGCCCAGCACTTCCAAATAGAAGGTGTGGGTAAAGCGTGTGCCGAACATGCTGAGTGATTTTTTGATCACGTGCATGGTCATGTAGCCGGGGTTGGCCTGCAGGAATGCACCAAAGGCAGCCCCGCCGATGATCATGACTTCGAAAGGCTGAATCAGCGCTCCGATCTTGCCGTGAGAGAGTACGTAGCCGCCGAGCACGCTCGCAAACACGACGATGATGCCGATAATTTTAGCCATAGGTCATTAAGGTACTTTTTGAGTCCGGTTCAAGGTCATATTCCAGCGTCGCTAAAACTCTTCTTATCCTTATCGGCTAATCTGCGCCAGACTATAGTCGTTCAAGCCGAAAAGCCATTTGGCCCTATAGGGCCTTTAAACAATAGATGATGACCGCGCGACCATCATGGCGAATGAAACCGTTCCATCGACAGTCATACCTGCTTCTCTGGACGCGTGGGTCAGCCACCTCGACGCGGTGCGTTTGCCGATCCCGCAGCGCAGCCATGTGTTAGTCGCCAAGACCCTCAGCGACAGTCGCCGCTCATTGCGCGAGATCGCCGAAGTCATGCAAGACAGCCCGGCGCTGGCCTTGAGCCTGATCCGCGAAGCCAATCAACACGCGCAAAGCAGCCTGACCGAACCCGCCGAAAGCCTTGAAGTTGCGCTCAATCGGCTGGGGCTAAAACGCACCCAAGAGTTGCTCGAAAGCATGCCGGTGCTGCCGGCCGAAGACATCCCCGTTGCCCTGCGCCAAGTGCTGCTCATCAGCCAGCACGCGGCCCAGCAAGGGATTGGCCTGTTCGGCAACCGCCTGGCCAGATTGTGGCAAGAAGTGTATTGGGGCAGTTTGTTGTTCTTCTCGCCGTTGTGGGCCATGGCGATGACGCACCCCAAACAGCTGGAAGAATGGGAAGCGCGGGTGATTCATAAAGGCGAATGCGCTGACAAGGTTGAACGGGCGCTGTTCGGCGTGCGCCTGTTCGAGATCTGCCGGGCATTGGCCCAGTTGTGGCGGCTGCCCGAGTGGATCATGCAGGGCTACGCGGTAATCACCGACGATAAACGCACGTTGATCCGCGTGCTGCATATTGCCCGCGACACCCATCGCCCGCTGCACCAGCAGCAACAACTGGATGCCGACCCGGCGCTGCGCCGCTGGCTGAGCCATCCCGCCAACAGCCTGTTGCTGGCCAACGGTTTGGCGCTGTCCGCGCAACAGGGCTGGGACTCGCCGCACAACCTGCGCTGGCAGTACCTGACCAGCCTGTACCTGCAACTGCCGCTGCATGAAGTGCAGCAGCAAGTGCACCAGAACGCCGCGAGCAGCGCCCGCTACCACTCAACCCCGGACCTCTGGCACCCGGCGCTGGCCTTGCTCATGCCGTGGGCGGCGCGCCGCGTAAACACCCACGGGCAACCCGCCCCGCCACCGTCCGCGCAAGCCTTGCAGGCCTGGCGCAAATACTGCGGGCAACTGCTGGAAGAACCGACGGCCTTCGCCAACCCGATGCACCTGACCCTGTGCGCGCGTGAAGCCCTGCAAGCGTGCGGCATGCGCCGGATCATCCTGCTGATGGCCGATAAAACCTCGAGCCTGTTGCGCGCGTTTCAAGTGCTCGGGCTGCCCAAAACTGCGTTCGACATGACCTTGAATGTGAGCGACAGCCCTGCCCTGCAACGCTTGATGGCGCAACCGGCGCAAGTGCGCCTCACGCCCGAAAACAACGCGGTGGTTTCGGCTGCCATGCCCGCTAACCTGCGCAGTCTGTTCCCCGGCGAGCATCTGCTGTTACGCTCGCTCAGCAATAACGGGCGCGTGGTCATGCTGATACTGGCCGACCAGGACGGTGGGCCGTTTTCGGAAACCAGCGTGCAAGCGTTTGGTAAAACCGCGCAATGTATCGAGAAAGCGCTGCACACCTTTACTGCTCGCGGGCGCTAACGCTTGCGCTACAATTCACCCCTTTTTTTGCTCTGGAGAACACATGCCTGACTTCTCTGGCTTGCCGTTAGTCATTGAACCCCGCGACCTGAAAGCCCGGCTCAATGCGCCCCATGTGATCGTGGTCGACCTGAGCAGCGCTGCACGCTACGAAGCCGGGCATATCCCGGGCGCCCGCTTTGTCGAGCCCAAACGCACGCAACTGGGTTTGCCGCCAGCACCGGGCCTGCTGCCGACCCAGGCCGCGCTCGAAGCGCTGTTTGGCGAATTGGGGCACACCCCAGACGCGGTGTACGTGGTCTATGACGACGAAGGCGGCGGCTGGGCCGGGCGTTTTATTTGGTTACTGGATGTTATCGGGCACCGGGCTTATCACTATCTGGACGGTGGCATCCACGCCTGGATTGCTGAAGGCTACGACGTTACCCAAGACGTACCGCCTGCGGTCGGCGGCCCGGTTGCCTTGACTTTGCACGACGAACCCACTGCCACCCGCGAGTACCTGCAAAGCCGCCTGGGCGCTGCAGACCTGGCCATTTGGGACGCCCGCAGCGCCGCCGAATACCGTGGTGAGAAAGTGCTGGCAGCCAAGGGCGGGCACATCCCGGGCGCCGCGAATTTTGAATGGACCGCAGGCATGGACAAAGAACGCAGCCTGCGCATCCGCACCGACATGCCCGAGATTCTCAAGGACCTCGGGATCACGCCGGACAAAGAAGTGATTACCCACTGCCAGACCCACCACCGCTCTGGCTTTACTTATCTGGTCGCCAAAGCGCTCGGTTATCCGCGCGTCAAAGCCTATGCCGGTTCTTGGGGCGAATGGGGCAACCACCCTGACACGCCCGTCGAGCCGCCTGTAAAACACTAAGGATTTTGCATGAAAAAGCGTTTGTTCCTTCTGAGTCAGTACCTGTTGCCGCACCATCTGTTGTCGCGCCTGGCAGGCTGTATTGCCGAATGCCGTGTGCGCTGGTTTAAAAATGCGTTCACCACCTGGTTCGCCAAGCGCTACCAAGTGGACATGTCCCAGGCGTTGATTGAAGACGTCACCGCCTACGAGCACTTCAACGCCTTCTTCACCCGTGCCTTGAAAGACGGCGCCCGCCCGCTGGACCCAACGCCCGGCGCCATCCTCAGCCCGGCAGACGGCGCAATCAGCCAGCTCGGCCCGATTGAACACGGTCGCGTGTTCCAGGCCAAAGGCCACAGCTACAGCGTGCAAGAACTGGTGGGCGGCGATGCCGCTGTGGCAGCACAGTTTATGGGCGGTGAGTTCGCCACTATTTATCTGTCGCCAAAAGACTACCACCGCGTGCACATGCCACTGGCGGGCACCCTGCGCGAGATGATCTACGTGCCGGGCCGTCTGTTCTCGGTGAACCAGACCACTGCTGAAAACGTGCCGGAGCTGTTTGCCCGCAACGAACGTGCGGTGTGCATTTTTGATACCGAACGCGGCCCGATGGCGGTGGTATTGGTGGGCGCCATGATCGTGGCCTCGATTGAAACAGTATTTGCCGGTCTGGTAACGCCGCCTAAACGCGAGCTGAAAACCTTCCGTTACGACGAAGCGGCCCGTGCGCCGATCCACCTGGAAAAAGGTGCAGAGCTGGGTCGTTTCAAACTGGGCTCGACGGCCATCGTGTTGTTTGGCCCGGAGCAAGTGAAGTGGGCTGAAACCCTGGCGGCCGGTACGCCGGTGATGATGGGCGAGAAGATCGGCGAATAACACTTCAGACCCTGTAGGAGCGAGCTTGCCTCGCGATCTTTTAAACCCTCAAAAGATCGCGAGACGAGCTCGCTCCTACAGGGGATGCGTCGGGCTTTAGCCCTGGCCGTTACGGTCACGCTGGCCCAGCAGGTACAGCACACCATCCAGACCCAGGGTCGTGATCGCGTATTTAGCCGATTTTTTAACCAGCGGCTTGGCGCGGAACGCCACACCCAACCCGGCAATGGCCAGCATCGGCAAGTCATTGGCGCCGTCACCGACCGCAATGGTCTGCTCCAGGCTCAAGCCTTCCTTGCGCGCCAGCTCTGTCAGCAAATCGGCTTTGCGCTGTGCGTCCACAATCGGCTCGACTGCCACGCCAGTCACTTTGCCATCCACCACTTCCAGCTCGTTGGCGAACACATAGTCGATGCCCAGCTTGGCCTGCAATTGCTTGGCGAAGTAGGTAAAGCCGCCCGACAAAATGGCGGTTTTGTAGCCCAGACGCTTGAGCTCGGCAAACAGCACCTCAGCCCCTTCGGTCAGTCGCAGCGACGCGCCGATCGAGTCCAGCACGCTCACATCCAGCCCTTGCAGCAGCGCCAAACGCTCTTTGAAGCTGGCCTTGAAGTCCAGCTCGCCCGCCATGGAACGCTCGGTGATGGCCGACACTTTGTCGCCCACGCCTGCGGCCTTGGCCAACTCGTCGATCACTTCGGCTTCGATCAGCGTGGAGTCCATGTCGAACACCGCCAGGCGGCGATTGCGACGGAACAGGGTGTCTTCCTGCAAAGCGATATCAACCTGGAGTTCTTGCGCCAGGTTAAAGAAGGCGGCGCGCAAGGCGTCGATGTCAGCCAGCTCGCCGACCACGCGCAGTTCGATGCAGCTTTTGCTCAGTTCGGTGGGGGCGTCCAGCGGGACACGGCCCGACAAACGATCGGTCTGTTCGATGTTCAGCCCGTGCTGGCTGATTACCGACGTCACACGTTGTAACTCATGGGCCGTCACTTGGCGGCTCATCAGTGTAACCACATGGCGTTTTTGGCTTTGCTCGCTGACCCAGCGCTGGTAGTGATCTTCAGTGATCGGGTCAAAACGCAGTTGCAGGCCCTCATTGGCAATCAAGGGCTGGAGGTCTTTAAGCACTGCGGAGACTTGCTCGGCCTCGGGAATATTCACCAGAAAACCCAACGACAAAACGCCATGGATGACGGCCTGACCGATGTCGAGAATATTCACCCCATTGCTGGCCAACACGCCGGTAATGGCCGCAGTGAGACCCGGACGGTCTTCACCGGTGATGTTTATCAGGACGATTTCGCGCAAGGCACACCCCCATTCGCTAAAAAAAACGCATTCTACCCACTTTCAGTGACCATCGGGCATCGCCAAGGCTTTGCCGCCTCAGGGCTGCTCGCTATACTGCGCACCAACTTAACGGACTAAGAGCCGCGCTCAGTGAACCGGCCATCGCCTGTCAAAACCGATAACTTCTTCCTGCTGATCTTCCGGGCCCTTCGCGATAGACGCGTTCCGATAGCTCTGCGTATTGCCAGCCACAACGTGATTCTGGTCGCGTTGGCGTTGGTCATTTATGCAGTCGTCATGGGTTTGCAGTTCAAACAGGCCATGCACGAGCAAGCCGATGCGCTGGGTCAGAGCCTGACCACACAAACAGCCACGTCGGCCACCGAGTTGCTGGTGTCCAACGACATCCTCAGCCTCAACGTGCTGCTCAATAACCTGACGAAAAACCCGCTGGTGGCCCACGCCGCTATTTATAGCGTCGACAACCGCATCCTCGCCGAAGCCGGGCAACGCCCGAAAAGCGGCCTGCTGGGCGAAACCGAAGGCGTGTATCAAACCAAGATCACCTTTCAGGATGTAACCGCCGGGCATTTGCGCATCAGCCTGGACATGCACCAGTTCGAACAGCCGATGACCATCAGCTTGCAGAGCATGGGCATCCTGAGTGCCATTTTGCTGGCGCTGGCCTTGGCCTTGAGCTTGCGTTTGGGCAGGAACATTACGACACCTTTGTTGCAACTGCGTGTCTGGCTGCGTGAGCCGGACCCTTACACCCCGGCCATCAACCGCCAGGATGAAATCGGCGACCTCGCCCGCCAGTTGCACACCCGCCTGGCCCCGCCAGCGCCTGAGCCGGAACCCGAGCCAGAACCGGAATACGACGACGAAGAAGAAGCCGAAGACGACGAGCCGGCGTTCGAAGTGCGCAACCTGCGTGATCCGGGCTTTGATGAAACCCCGCCTGCACCGGCGCCAAAAGCTGCGCCGCGCCAGGTCATCAGTGCCGAAGAAGACGAAAACGACGACGAAGACCCGTTTGCCGACCTGCGCGACACAGCGTCCGAGGCGCCAGCGCCGGTGGTCAAGGCCCAACCGGCCAAGCCTGCCGCCCCGCAACCGAGTGCTGTGCTGGCCGTGCAACTGGGCGCCCAGGAGCAACTGCGTCGCCTGCCACGCGCCCGCCTGATGGAACTGCTGGAGCGTTATCGCGACTGCCTCAACCAGGCGGCGTCGCTGTACCAGAGCGAGCTGCACACGCTGAACGATGGCAGCACGCTGATGCTGTTCCACAGCGAAGACAGCGGCGACGACTACCTGACCAACGCCATTTGCTGCGGTGAACTGCTGCGCGCGTTGGGCCATGCCTTGCAGATCGAAGTCGCGGACAGCGGCATCACCCTGCAACTGCAATTGGGCCTGGTGCTTGGCGAAGGCCTGAGCGGCATGAGCCAGATCGATTTGCTGCTGACTGAAACCGCCCAGGACGCCCTGGCCTTGTCGCAACACAGCCGCAACCTGCTGCTGGTAGAGCGCAAGATCAGCGACGACGCACTGATCCGTCAACGCGCGCGCATCCGCCCGATTGCCAGCCCTGAAGGCGCCTGCTGTGTTGAGCGCCTGATGGAGCCCTACCCGTCCATGCTCGAACGCCAACTGGCACGGATGCACGAGAGCCGCGGGTAGGCCACTCGGAACATCCTGTGGGAGCGGGCTTGCTCGCGATTGCCACGCCTCGGTGGGTCAGACGTACCGAGTCGACTGAATCGCGAGCAAGCCCGCTCCCACATAGAGGTTGACGTACCGGCCACACGCAAAAAACAATCCCGCACACGTGCGGGATTTTTTGTATCTGGCAATCACCTCAGAAGCGGAACACTTCCATGTCGGTGCGAATCGGTGAAGCCGTCGGAATCTTGGGCCTGTTCACATCCTGCTTGGGCGCAGGCTTGGGTTCAGGCTTGTGCGGTTCGATCAAGGGCGGCTGGTTGGCCAGCGGCTTGAGCGCCACGGTCAGTTGTTCGCTCAGTTGCTGCAACAACTCACCTTGGGCGCGGACCTGATCGGCCGTGCTGCCATCATGCTTCTGCTCAAGGTGCACCATGCGGCTGTCACGCACCTGACCGCGACGGTCGAGCAAACGCCATTGGGCATCAAGGATCGCTGGCTGGTTTTTACCCGAGTCCAACCGGGTGATCGACAGCAGCACTTGCACGTCCGGGGCAAACCCCGCCGTGGCCGGGGCCAGTACCACGCGCTGGCTGTCCAGACGCCAGGCCAGCTGGCGCACCAGCAACTGGTCAATGTCAGACGACAAACTGCCCGCCCAACGACCATCGGTCGCCGCGCTCAGGCTGCCATCGGTTTGGCGCTGCAACAGGGTTTCACGTTGCAGGTAATCAGCCACGGTCACCGGGCCAAGAAGTACGGCCATGCCAGCGCTTTGCTTGGGCTGGCCGGGGTTGCCGCTGTCCAGTTGGTACAGGGACGCTGGCTGGTGCACGCTGCACCCCGCCAGGCCAAGCACACCGGCCAGCAACGCAATTAAAGGAAGGCGCAGAACGTTCATCATTCCATCCAGGTGGCCGCCACACGGCACGCCACAGTGTCATTCTCAGAAAATATCGGGCACATCGCTATCGGCTGTGCGAAAGAGCGCCATATCATCCGTGAATATGCGGCCTTACTCCAGCGCCGCAGCGCCGATCTGCGCGAAAAAACCCAGATCGGCGCACCGCGCTTAGTTAGGCGTCTCTACCAACAGAGCGTCTACGCGCTGGAAGCCACGCGGCAGCTTGTTGCCGCGGCGCCCGCGCTCACCTTTGTAGTGTTCAAGGTCATCGGCCTTGAGCGACAAGGTGCGCTTGCCCGCCTGCAACACCAGCGTGGCGTTGTCGGGCAGCACGGCGAGGTCGGTCACGTACTCTTCGCGGCTAGCTACGCGCTCGCCCGGAATGCCGATGATCTTGTTGCCTTTGCCCTTGCCCAGTTGCGGCAGGTCACTGACTTTGAAAATCAACAGTCGGCCTTCGGTGGTTACCGCCGCCAGCCAGTTGTTTTCGCGGTCTGCCACAGGGCGCGGGACCATCACTTGCGCGCCTTTTGGCAGGGTCAGCAAGGCTTTACCGGCTTTGTTCTTGGCTTGCAGGTCTTCACCTTTCACCACAAAACCGTAACCGGCGTCCGAGGCGATCACGTACAACGCGTCGTCGTCAGGCAGCAGCACGCATTCAAAGGTGGCACCCGGTGGCGGGGCCAAACGCCCGGTCAGCGGCTCGCCCTGGCCACGGGCCGACGGCAAGGTGTGCGCCGCCACCGAGTAGCTGCGCCCGGTGGAGTCGATAAACACGGCAAATTGGTTGGAGCGCCCGGCCGCCGCGGTTTTATAACCATCGCCAGCTTTATAGGACAACCCGGTCGCGTCCAGGTCGTGGCCTTTACCGCAACGTACCCAGCCTTTTTCAGACAGCACCACAGTGACGGCTTCAGTCGGGATCAGCTCGTTTTCCGACAGGGCCTTGGCTTCTGCACGGGCCACGATCGGGGAACGACGGTCGTCGCCGTAGGTTTCGGCGTCGGCCAGCAACTCGCTGCGCACCAGTTTTTTCAGCTTGGCTTCGCTGCCCAGCAAGGTTTGCAGCTTGGCTTGTTCTTTACGCAGGGCGTCTTGCTCGTCACGCAGCTTCATCTCTTCAAGGCGGGCCAATTGGCGCAAGCGCGTGTCGAGGATGTAGTCGGCCTGGGTTTCAGTCAGGGCAAAACGGGCGATCAATTCAGCCTTTGGGTGTTCCTCGGTCCGAATGATGTGGATCACTTCGTCGAGGTTCAGGTACGCGGTGAGCAAGCCGTCCAACAGGTGCAGGCGGCGCTCGACTTTATCCAGACGGAACTGCAAGCGGCGGCGCACGGTTTGTACGCGGAATTCCAGCCACTCCACCAGCAAGGCACGCAGGTTTTTCAGTTGCGGCTTGCCGTCCAGACCGATGATGTTGATGTTGACCCGGAAGGTCGACTCCAGCTCGGTCACGGCGAACAAGTGCTGCATCAGCTCGTCGAGATCGACCTTGTTGTTGCGCGGGATGATCACGATACGGCACGGGTTTTCGTGGTCGGACTCGTCACGCAGGTCGGTGACCATCGCCAGCTTGGTCGGCTTGGCCTGCATCAGCGCCGCGATTTGCTCCAGTACCTTGGCGCCCGACACCTGGTGCGGCAACGCCGTGACCACGATGTCGCCGTCTTCTACGTGGTACACCGCACGCATGCGCACCGAGCCACGGCCGGTCTGGTAGATCTTCAGCAGGTCGGCGCGCGGGGTGATGATTTCAGCTTCGGTCGGGTAGTCCGGGCCCTGAATGTGCTCGCACAGTTGCTCGACGGTGGCCTTCGGCTCATCGAGCAAACGCACGCAGGCGCTGGCGACTTCGCGCAGGTTGTGCGGCGGTACGTCGGTGGCCATGCCCACGGCGATACCGGTGGTGCCATTGAGCAGGATGTTCGGCAAACGTGCCGGCAACACCGCAGGTTCATCGAGGGTGCCGTCAAAGTTTGGCACCCAGTCTGCCGTGCCCTGGCCCAGCTCGCTGAGCAGCACTTCGGAGTAGCGCGACAGGCGCGCTTCGGTGTAACGCATGGCCGCGAAGGATTTGGGATCATCCGGCGCACCCCAGTTACCCTGGCCGTCGACCAAGGTGTAGCGGTAGCTGAACGGCTGAGCCATCAGCACCATGGCTTCGTAGCAGGCCGAGTCGCCGTGCGGGTGGAACTTGCCGAGCACGTCACCGACGGTACGCGCCGATTTCTTGTGCTTGGCGTCAGCGTCCAGCCCCAGCTCGCTCATGGCGTACACGATACGCCGCTGTACCGGCTTGAGGCCGTCGCCGATGTGCGGCAAGGCCCGGTCCATGATCACGTACATGGAGTAGTTGAGGTAGGCCTGTTCTGTGAAGTCGGCCAGTGACCGGCGTTCTACGCCGTCCAGGCTGAGATCAAGGGAGTCGCTCATGCGGACCTCATTCAGTTCGTTGTCTGGCGCAACAGCATGGTGCCGTCGCGCTGGGTAAATTCAAGTTTGTTCAAAGCGCTCATGCCCAGCAGCACTTGTTCGCCTTCAAGCCCCGGCACCGCCACTGCACGCACGTCGCGCAACACGATGGCGCCCAGTTGCAGGCGGTCGATTTGCGTGCGGTAGCCCTGAACCCGGCCATTGGCGGTGTTCAGGGTCACGGCGGCGCCCCTGGGCAATGCCAGTTGCCTGGCGAGTTCCTGCGGGACCGCCACATCGGTGGCCCCGGTATCGAGTAAAAATTCCACCGGCACGTTGTTGATCCGGCCGCTGGCGACAAAGTGGCCCTGCACGTTGCCGCGCAGGGTCACTTCGATATAGCCCTTGCCTTGCTGCGAGGCTACCTCGGTATTGGGGTTTTGCTGACGCTGCTCTACACGCCCGAAAAACTGCGTGGCCAGGTACAAACCGGCGCACCAGGCCACGATCATGAAGATGCGCCCCATCCCTTTACCCGGCGCCTGCTGGCTCATGACTTGGCGCTCCAGCCACCTTGCGGGGCAGCAAAGCGCCAGACAATCGGGCGTTTCTCGCCATCGGCGCGCACGTGGCTGCCGTTATCCACGCCGATCCACGCGCCTTTGGCGTCGATGACCAGCGCTTCGGCGTTGCCGTACGGGCTTTTGTACAAACGTTCTTTGGTCAAGGCGTCGTTGGCAAATGACCAGCAGCGCTCGACTTCACCGGTGTCCAGAGTGCGACGGCACACGCGGTAGGCCATGCGTTCAAGGGTAAACAGCTTGCCCTCGAACAGCGCCAGATCAGAAAAGTCTTTCTGCTGGGGCTTGCCATTGAGTTGCGACGGTGGCTGTTCAAGGCCGCCTTCGCTCATCAACACGCAACCGTTTTCACAGTCCCACACGCTCTGCTGCTTGCGGATGGTCAGCAAACCCCGGCGCTCGCGCTCGGCCGCCAACCAGAGCTGCGTGCCCTGCGGGTTGACCACAATGCCTTCAAACAGCGCATTAAAGTGCAGCAACATGCCGCTGGCACGGGCCTGACGCACCAGCGCCGGGTCGATTTTCAGCCAGGCCGGGGCGCCAATCGGCGGCACCCGCAGCACGGCAGCATGGGCTTCACTGACCACGTAACGGTTACCGGCGTCGTCGCAGGTGATGCCTTCGAAGTCCAGATCGCCCCCGCGCAGCGGGCTGATGGCTTTACCCATCATGCGCACGCCCCACGGCAAGCCGCTTTCGGGCGCAGGCGGCACCTCAATGGCCACCGCCTCGGCCTGCCACAGCGGGTCGCGGGTATCCAGACGGTACAGCTGATCATCATCGCGATCAGACACGGCCCACATCTCGCCCTGGCACATTGCCAGGCCGGACAAGTTACCACCGCGCATGCCTGCCACCGGATGCTCGGACTGCAGCGCCAGCTCTGGCCAGGTATCCGCCAGAACCGGGGCCGCACTCACACACAGCAGCGCCAGCAAGGCACTGCGCATCAGGCCAGCACCTGCAAGTCACCTTTGGATTCAAGCCAGGACTTGCGGTCACCGGCGCGTTTTTTCGCCAGCAGCATGTCCATCATTTCTGACGTCGCGGCGTAGTCTTCGAGGGTGAGTTGCACCAGACGCCGGGTGTTCGGGTCCATGGTGGTTTCACGCAGTTGCGGCGGGTTCATTTCGCCCAGGCCTTTGAATCGCGTGACCTGCGGCTTGCCGCGTTTTTTCTCGGCCACCAGACGGTCGAGAATACCGTCGCGCTCGGCTTCGTCGAGGGCGTAGAAAATCTCTTTGCCCAAGTCGATCCGGTACAGCGGCGGCATGGCCACGTACACGTGACCGGCGTCGACCAGCGGCCGAAAATGCTGCACGAACAACGCGCAGAGCAAGGTGGCAATGTGCAGACCGTCGGAGTCGGCGTCGGCCAGGATGCAGATTTTGCCGTAGCGCAGCTGACTCATGTCCGCCGCGCCCGGATCAACACCAATGGCCACGGCGATGTTGTGCACTTCCTGGCTGGCGAGGACTTCGCTGCCGTCGACTTCCCAGGTGTTGAGGATCTTGCCGCGCAACGGCAGGATGGCCTGGAATTCTTTGTCCCGCGCTTGCTTGGCAGAACCGCCTGCGGAATCACCCTCTACCAGAAACAGCTCGGAGCGCATCGGGTCCTGCCCGGCGCAGTCAGCCAGTTTGCCGGGCAAGGCCGGGCCTTGGGTGATGCGTTTGCGTTCAACCTTTTTACTGGCCTTGAGGCGACGACCGGCGTTGTTGATCGCCAGCTCCGCCAGTTGCATGCCCAGTTCAGGGTTGGCGTTGAGCCACAGGCTGAACGCGTCCTTGACCACACCCGAGACAAACGCCGCCGCTTCACGGGACGACAGACGCTCTTTGGTCTGGCCGGAGAACTGCGGCTCCTGCATTTTCATCGACAAGACGAAGGCAATGCGTT
This sequence comes from Pseudomonas sp. FSL R10-1350, assembly GCF_009600525.1. Classification (NCBI taxonomy): domain Bacteria; kingdom Pseudomonadati; phylum Pseudomonadota; class Gammaproteobacteria; order Pseudomonadales; family Pseudomonadaceae; genus Pseudomonas; species Pseudomonas sp. FSL R10-1350. Next base: position 31,298 of record NZ_WIVR01000039.1, on the reverse strand, counting down.
CCCAGACGTCTTCAGGTGCCAGCTTCACGCCACGTGGCAGCAGGCTGCGGAACTCGCAAAACTCACGCATGGCGTCGAGCAAGCCCTGGCGCAGGCCGTTGACGTGCGTGCCGCCCTGGGCGGTCGGGATCAAGTTGACGTAGCTTTCCTGCACGCTGTCGCCGCCCTCTGGCAGCCACAGCAGCGCCCAGTCGACAGCTTCTTTATTACCCGCCAGGCTGCCGCAGAACGGCTCGTCTGGCAGGCGTTCAAATTCGCTGACCGCATCGACCAAGTACGAGCGCAGGCCATCTTCGTAGTGCCACTCGACCTTCTCGCCGGTGCCTTTGTCTTCAAAGCTCACCAACAGGCCCGGGCACAACACAGCCTTGGCCTTGAGCACGTGCTTGAGACGGCTGACCGAGAACTTGGGCGAATCGAAGTATTTAGGGTCCGGGGCGAAGTACACGCTGGTCCCGGTGTTGCGCTTGCCGACCGTACCGACGACTTCGAGGTCGGTGGCCTTGAAGCCATCGGCAAAGGTCATCTGGTATTCGTTGCCGTCGCGCTTGACCTTGACCCGCACTTGGGTCGACAAGGCGTTCACCACCGAGATCCCCACGCCGTGCAGGCCGCCGGAGAACTGGTAGTTCTTGTTCGAGAACTTGCCGCCCGCATGGAGCTTGGTCAGGATCAGTTCGACGCCTGACACGCCCTCTTCGGGGTGAATGTCGACCGGCATGCCGCGCCCGTCGTCGCTGACTTCCAGCGAGTGGTCGGCGTGCAGGATCACTTGCACCGATTTGGCGTGACCGGCCAGGGCTTCGTCGACGCTGTTGTCGATGACTTCCTGGGCCAGGTGGTTTGGCCGACTGGTGTCGGTGTACATGCCGGGGCGTTTGCGCACCGGGTCGAGGCCCGAGAGGACTTCGATGGCGTCTGCGTTATAAGAGCTAGCGCTGGGAGTGGCCATAGGGTCTCGTCGTTAGTCGTAAGTGAAAAATAAGGGCCATTCGACTCGCGCTTAAAGCACCGCGAAGTCGATGGTTTGATACTGAGGTGCTGCTATCCCGGCGAAACTCAACAGCCCCGGCAGTTGCTCGGCAAACCCTTGGTAACTGTGATCGCCGCCGCCCTGAATCCGTAACGCGCACGCGGCGTAGTACTGTTCGGCATGGCGGTAATCCAGGGTTTCGTCGCCGGTTTGCAACCACACCTGATAACGCTGCGGGTCTTGCGGGGCCGGAACTTCCAGCGCTGCCAGGGCCAGCACGTGATCGTGGGTCAGCTCCCAGGTTTCGCCGCTGTAAAAGTTGGTTTGCGTGCCCAGGTAGCCGTCGAAGTGACGATGCGGGCTGACGGCCGGGTTGACCAGCAAGGCGTTGAGCCCATGCTGTTCGGCCAGATACGTCGCATAGTAGCCGCCGAGCGAGCTTCCGACCAGCAAAGGACGGCCCAGTTCGCTGATTGCCGCCTGCAATTGCGCCATCGCTTCACGCGGATGGTGATGTAAGGCCGGAACGCGCAACTGCTCACTCAGCCCGATGCGCTGCATCACGGTGGCCAGCTGGACGGCCTTTTTCGACTCGGGGGCGCTGTTGAACCCATGGATATACAAGATGGAACCCGACATGCACTAACTCCCGAGTACAGATTTAGCCGAACGCTGTTTCAAGAAAGACGCGCAGTTTAGCCTGACTCAAGGGGCCATGGCCGTTTCAAGATAATTCAGGCCCGCCCACTCAGTAATTGTTCGCGCTGTAATCGGGCGTGAACACAAAGTTATCCAGCCGCGACACGCCGGTGTCCAGCGCGCCATCGGGGTGCAGGCGGAGCCAGCGATAGCCGGGCGCCTCGCCGCTGACATCAAAGTCTGTGCTGCCCGGCGTGAACTGCACGCAGGTAGAAGGCGTTGCCAGCAAGCGCACACCGTTGTGCACATGGTCGAAGGGCTGATGGATATGCCCCCAGAGCACGGCGCGCACCTGCGGGAAGCGATCCAGCACGGCCCAGAACTCTTTAGCGTTGCGCAGACCGATCGGCTCGATCCATTCACTGCCCACCGGCACCGGGTGGTGGTGCAGGCAAACCAGATGATGACGCTGCGGCGCTTCGCTCACGGCCTTGGCGAGCAGCTGTAATTGCTCCTCCTCCAGATAACCCGGCGTGGCGCCCGGCACCTGCGAGTTGAGCAAAATGATGCGCCAGTTGCCGATATCCACAACCGGCTCCAACAGACGGGTTTGCACGGTGGCTTCGCGCATCTGCGCCAATCGGTCGTGATTGCCGGGGAGCCAGCGGGCATTGGCGCACAACGGCTCGCTCACTTGCCGAAACCGCTGATACGCCGCAACGCTGCCGTCCTGAGCCAAATCACCGGTGGCCAGCAGCAGATCGACCTGCGCCTGCTCGGCCCGCGCCTTGTCGACCACCTGTTGCAGGCTCTGCGCCGTGTTCAGCCCCAGCAGCGAACCGTCTGCGTCAGCAAACAAATGGCTATCGGTCAGTTGCACCAGCAGCACCGAGTGTTCGGTGGTCGGCGTGGAAGCGTTGGACAAGATGGCTCTCCCGAGCAACGGTAAAAATCAATCTCAAACGTAGGAGCTGCCGCAGGCTGCGATCTTTACAAAGAATCAAAAGATCGCAGCCTGCGGCAGCTCCTACCTAATACAACGATCAGCGGACTACGGCGTACTCGTGCCCGCAGGCCAGGCAATGGCTCAGCCACTCACCTAAAAACACATTGAGCTGGGCCTTTTCGTCGGGCTGGTGCATCGCATCATTGGGGTAAGGATAGATGCTGCGAAAGCGCCGCGCATGTTCAGCCCCAATCACCTCGGCCATGCGCGCATCGTGGTACACCTGCACTTGCAGTTCCGGCACCGGCAGCCACGGCAGGCTGTGTTCCTGGCGCACGCGCAAGGTGCTGGTGTACGGGCAGTCAAGCATCACTTCAAGGGTTAGCACGCCGAGCATCTGCTCACCCTGAGTGACCGCGATCTGTCGCGCGCTCGGTTGCTCGCGCATGTCAGGCAATAAACGCATCAGCCGCGCATAGTTGGCTTCGCAGGCAGCCTGCAAGCCAATCAAATCAACCCGGTAGCGATCACGGACGCCATTTACTGCCATAACCCCCTCACTTCAGCGCGGTTAAGCGCCAGCCATTGCAGGGCAATAATGCTCGCCGCGTTAGAAATACGTCCATCACGCACCGCTTGCAGCGCATCTTCATACGCCCATTTAGTCACGCGAATGTCTTCGGCTTCTTCGTCCAGACCATGCAGGCCGCCCGCATTAGAGCTGTCGCAACGCCCCAGAAACACGTGCACAAATTCAGTGCTGCCGCCCGGTGACGGGAAATAACGGGTAATGGGCCATAACGCCGAGAACGTCAGCCCCGCTTCTTCTTCGCCTTCGCGGTGGGCGATGTCTTCGGGGTCGTTTTCACCCTCTTTGTCGATCAGGCCGGCCACCAGCTCGATCAGCCACGGGTTGTCGATTTTGCCCAGGGCGCCAACGCGAAACTGCTCGATCAACACCACTTCGTCGCGCACCGGGTCATAAGGCAGCACACACACCGCGTCATGACGCACAAACACCTCACGACTGATCTCACGGCTCATGCCACCGGCAAACAACTCATGGCGCAGGAAAACCCGGTCCAGTTGGTAAAACCCCTGGTAGCCGTTTTCGCGTTTTACGATCTCGACGGCGCTGGGCTTGGCCTTGGTGATGTCAGTCATGGAAAACCTCTTGCTGGCAAATTCACACCGGGGGTGACCCCACGGCATCGCGCATCCTAACGCGCCTGTGCTTGTGGATGCAGCCCCTTTTATAACGTGGGGATAGACGGATTGCCTGCAAACCAACTCTAATTGACACCTTCAAGCTTAGCGGCGAACTGACGCCCTTGTTGGCAGTCGAACGAGCCTGCATTCACCTTTCTTTCGTTGATGAAGGACGACCATGTCACTTTTAAAACTGGCTTCCCTGACTTGCATCGCCCTCGCGCTGGGTGCTTGCCAGAGTGCTTTTCAACCCAAACCGCTGGCGTTCACCCCCGATGCTTCCGAGCAGGTCAAAGCGGGCTGCAAGGGCGATGACTGCCCGCTGGTCAACATTGAGACCGTGCACTTTGCCGCCGACCCGAAGCTGGACGCCCTGATCGAACAGCGCCTGCTGAAAATGACCGTCAACTCGCCGGACGACAAATTGGCGCCGTCGCTGAACGCTTACCGCGAGCAGTTCCTGCGCACTGCCGACACCCGCAACAGCATGTATTTGCAGGCCAAGGTACGTGAGCAGCATGACGACTTGGTGATAATCGAGTTGATCAGCTACCTGGACACCGGCGGCGCGCATGGCATGCCGGGCCGTGGCTTTATCAACTGGTCGCGTAAAGACCATAAAGAAGTGACCTTGCAGGACATGCTCCTGCCGGGTCAGGAAAGAGCCTTCTGGGGCGCGGCCAAAGTGGCGCACAACAACTGGCTGATCAACTCGCACCGCAGCAACGATGCGGAGTTCGTCAAAACCTGGCCGTTCCAGCAAACCCCGAACGTGGCGCTGCTTAAAGACAGCGTTTTGCTCAAGTACGACGTGTACAGCATTGCCCCGTACTCCGATGGCAACGTTGAGCTGAGCATTCCGTATTCGCGCTTGAACGGGATTATCAAGCCGGAGTGGTTGCCGGGTCGCGGCTAACCCAAAACGTCTGTAGGAGCGAGCTTGCCTCGCGATCTTTTGATCTTTTTAAAAGATCGCGAGGCAAGCTCGCTCCTACAGTGGGTTTTGGGTTGTGAATTAACGTTTGCGACCCAACACCCACATCAGCAGCCCGGCCAGCAGCAACGCCGGCAAGGTTGCGCCGACATCCGGGTAGAAGTTGGCCAGCAGGTGATAGGTCAGCACCCCGCCCGACCAGGCCAGCAATGTCGGCCAGCGCAGCAGGCCCGGTGTCACGTCGACGCTGCGTTTGCGCACAATGAAGTGGTCCACCAGCACCACGCCGAACAACGGCGCAAACACTGAGCCAATCAGCAGCAAGAAGTTTTGGTACTGCGCCAGCGGCGCCAGCAGGGCGATCAAGGTGCAGATAACGCCAATGGCCAACGCCAGGTGCTCAACTTTCAAGCGCAGCAAGAACCCGCTGGAGACGGCCGCCGAGTGAATGTCGGCGAAGGCGTTTTCAGATTCGTCGAGCAAAATCAGCAGCAACGGAATCCCCAGCCCAGCCCCTGCCAGCGCCAGCAGCAGCGCATTGACTTCACCGCTCGGCGCGAACGCCAGGGTGTAGGCCACGCCCAGGCTCATCAGCCAGAAGTTGCCGATCAAAAAGCCCAGCGCTGTGCCGCCAAACACGCTTTTGGCGCGTTTGCCGAAGCGCGAATAGTCGGCGATCAGCGGTAGCCACGACAGTGGCATGGCAATCGCAATGTCGAAACCCACCGCGAACGGCATCGAACCGTCGCCCTTCTGCGCCCATAACGTGGCCAGATCGGCCTTGGCGAAGAGGTTCCAGGTGAGCCACAGGCACGCGGCCAGCAACAGCCAGATGCCCCATTTGCGCAAGATCTTGCGCACAAACGCCAACGGCCCGCTGACCGCGAGCAACGTGGCCAGGGCGCCGAAGAATAATGTCCAGAGCAGCGGGTTGCTCAGCCAACTGCCCTCACTGAAGGCCCGCGCGCCGAGCAGGCTGGCGGCATCGCGCATCACAATGATTTCGAACGAGCCCCAGCCAATCAGTTGCAGGACGTTCAACACGGCAGGGAGCATGGCACCGCGGCTGCCCAGGCTGAGTTTTAGCGCGGCCATGGAAGACAGCCCCGTGTCGCTGCCAATCACCCCCACCGACGCCAATAACGCCACGCCCACCAGCGTGCCGAGAAAAATTGCCAGCAGCGAACCCGACAGGCCCAGCCCCGGCGCCAACAAGGCCCCGGTCTGCAACACCATCAGCCCGACGCCGAGGGAGAACCACAAGGAAAACAGATCGCGAGCGCCGAAGACGCGCTTGTCCAACGGGACGGCGGTATCCGGCGAGTAAGTGCTGGGTGTGTTCAAGGAAAGAGTCTCTTGAAGAGAAAGAAAGTGCCGGATAATCAAACCCGTGGGAGCGGGCTTGCTCGCGATGGGGTCGACACGGTTTCACATGCAGACCGCGTCGTTCGCATCGCGAGCAAGCCCGCTCCCACAAGGGGAACTGCTTACATCACACCTTCTTGTACAACTGGCTGCCTTCCTGCTTGAAGCGCTCGGCCTGTTCCGCCAGACCTTTGGCCACGTCGACGTCGACCGCTTCAATGCGTTGGTTGGCGGCGTAGATGCGCACTTCCTGGGTGATTTTCATCGAGCAGAATTTCGGCCCGCACATGGAGCAGAAATGCGCGACCTTGGCCGAGTCTTTCGGCAGGGTTTCGTCGTGGTACGAACGCGCCGTGTCCGGGTCCAGGCCAAGGTTGAACTGGTCTTCCCAACGGAACTCGAAACGTGCCTTGCTCAACGCGTTGTCGCGGATTTGTGCACCGGGGTGGCCCTTGGCCAAGTCCGCGGCGTGGGCAGCGATTTTGTAAGTGATGATGCCGGTCTTCACGTCATCCTTGTTCGGCAAGCCCAAGTGCTCTTTGGGCGTGACGTAACAGAGCATGGCGCACCCGAACCAGCCGATCATCGCCGCGCCAATGCCCGAGGTGATGTGGTCGTAGCCCGGCGCGATGTCGGTAGTCAGCGGGCCGAGGGTGTAGAACGGCGCCTCGTCGCAGCACTCCAGCTGCTTGTCCATGTTCTCTTTGATCAACTGCATCGGCACGTGGCCCGGGCCTTCGATCATGCACTGCACGTCGTGCTTCCAGGCGATTTTGGTCAGCTCGCCGAGGGTTTCCAGCTCACCGAACTGCGCCGCGTCGTTGGCGTCGGCAATCGAACCCGGACGCAGGCCGTCACCCAGCGAGAAGCTGACGTCGTAGGCCTTCATGATTTCGCAGATTTCGTCGAAATGGGTGTAGAGGAAGTTCTCTTTGTGGTGCGCCAGGCACCACTTGGCCATGATCGAACCGCCCCGCGAAACAATGCCGGTCACACGTTTGGCGGTCAGCGGCACGTAGCGCAGCAACACCCCGGCGTGGATGGTGAAGTAGTCCACGCCCTGCTCTGCCTGCTCGATCAGGGTGTCGCGGAACAGCTCCCAGGTCAGGTCTTCGGCCACGCCGTTGACCTTTTCCAGCGCCTGGTAAATCGGCACCGTACCGATCGGCACCGGCGAGTTGCGGATGATCCACTCACGGGTTTCGTGAATGTGCTTGCCGGTGGACAAGTCCATGACCGTGTCCGAGCCCCAGCGAATGCCCCAGGTCAGCTTGGCCACTTCCTCTTCGATGGAGGAGCCCAGCGCGCTGTTGCCGATGTTGCCGTTGATCTTCACCAGGAAGTTACGGCCAATGATCATCGGTTCCAGTTCAACGTGGTTGATGTTGGCCGGGATGATGGCGCGGCCACGGGCGATTTCGTCGCGTACGAACTCCGGGGTGATTTCTTTCGGGATGTTGGCGCCGAAGCTGTGACCGGCGTGCTGCTGGTCCAGCAAGCCCGCCGCACGGGCTTCTTGCAGCTTCATGTTTTCGCGGATGGCGACGTATTCCATCTCGGCGGTGATGATGCCCTGACGCGCGTAGTGCATCTGGGTGACGTTGGCCCCGGCCTTGGCCCGGCGCGGGTTTTTCACGTGAGCGAAACGCAGTTTGGTCAGTTCGGCGTCATCGAGGCGCATTTGCCCGAAGTTCGAGCTCAGGCCCGGCAGGCACTCGGTGTCATCGCGGTCATTGATCCAGGCCGAACGCACGTCGCCCAGGCCTTTGCGCACGTCAATCTGTACTGAAGGATCGGTATACGGGCCTGAAGTGTCGTAGATCAATACCGGCGCATTGATTTCACCGCCAAAATCGGTCGGCGTGACATCAAGGCTGACTTCGCGCATCGGCACCAGAATGTCCGGGCGCGAACCCTGTACGTAAACTTTTTGCGAGCGGGTAAACGGCTTGACCGACTGCTCATCGACCTTGGCCGAATCACTGAGATTGATCGCGTTTTTTAGTGTTGTACTCATCACGGCTCTCCAGACTGCATCCAGGTGGATTGTCGGAGGGAGAACCTGAAAAAAGCACGGACGCACCCAAGGACTGGGTGCTGAGTGACGACCTCGGACGATTGATCATTTTTTGAACAATCGATCCCGGACGGCACTCAAGAGGACTCGCCGGGAGACGAGAAATCTTGTTCCCTACGCAGGCGCTAACCTGATCAGGTTCAACGGGATCCGAAATTATTCGATCTCAGCCTCATAGCAAGGCACCCCGACAAGAACGTTGCCAGTCTATGGCAGCGCCAAGCTTTTAGCTACAAGCAGCAAGCTTTTGGTGTTGATCCAACTTGCGGCTGCTCTCTGCACCCAAAACTACTACACTCGCTACGTCTTGAAACTCCGAGTGCCAGAACACGGCCTCGACAATCAATTTCGCATTATTGAACTAGGGATCGCTCATGCTGCGCAAACTCTCGCTGGCTATCGCCGTGTCCTGGGCGACCAACGCTATGGCTGTGGATTCACCCGCGCCCGTGTCCAACCAAAACGGTTTGGTCAGCGTTTACCAGGAAGCTGTCGACAACAACGCCGACCTCGCGGCAGCTCGTGCCAGCTACTCGGCACAAAAGGAAGTCGTCCCCCAGGCCCGCGCCGGCTTGCTGCCTAATCTGTCGGGCGGCGCCGAGTCGAGCAGTGTGCGCACCTCCATCGACAGGCCGTCGATGACCACCAACCGCAGCCTGATGGTTTACCAGGCCACACTGGCCCAGCCACTGTTCCGCATTGACCGCTGGTTCCAGCTCAAGGCGGCCGAGTCGATCAATGAACAGGCCGCGCTGCAACTCTCGGCCACTGAGCAAAATCTGATTCTGCAAAGCGCCAATGCTTACTTCTCGGTGTTGCGTGCCCAGGACACCCTGGCCGCGACCAAGGCCGAAGAAGCGGCGTTCAAGCGTCAACTGGACCAGTCCCGCGAGCGTTTTGATGTGGGCCTGTCAGACAAGACCGACGTGCTGCAATCCCAGGCCAGCTACGACACGGCGCGGGCCAACCGCATGCTCGCCAAGCGCCAGGTCGAAGACGCCTTTGAAGCGCTGGTCACGCTGACCAACCGCCAGTACAACGCCATTGAAGGCATGCGCCACAGCCTGCCGATTTTGCCGCCCACGCCGAACGACGCCAAAGCCTGGGTCGACACCGCCGCGCAGCAGAACCTCAACTTGCTGGCCAGTAACTACGCCGTAGACGCCGCGCAAGACACCCTCAAGCAACGCAAGGCCGGCCACGCGCCGACCGTGGACGCGGTGGCGCAATACAAGACCGGTGACAACGATGCCTTCGGCCTGACCAACCCGAACGCCCTGAACCAGCGCTACGGCGGCCCGGTCAACCAGACCAGCATCGGCATTCAGTTGAACATCCCGATTTACAGCGGCGGCCTGACCAGCTCGCAAGTGCGCGAGTCGTACTCACGTCTGGACCAGACCGAGCAGCAACGTGAGCAATTGCGCCGCCAGGTGGTGGAAAACACCCGCAACCTGCACCGCGCGGTGAATACCGATGTCGAGCAGGTGAAAGCGCGCAAACAGTCGATCATCTCGAACCAGAGCGCCCTGGAAGCCACGGAAATCGGTTACCAGGTGGGCACGCGCAACATCGTTGACGTGCTCGACGCCCAGCGTCAGTTGTACAACTCGGTGCGTGACTACAACAACAGTCGCTACGACTACATCCTCGACAACCTGCGCCTTAAACAGGCGGCAGGCACGTTGAACCCGGGCGATCTGGATGCGTTGTCGCGTTACCTGAAAGCCGATTACAACCCGGACAAAGACTTCCTGCCGCCAGACCTGGCCCAGGAAGCGGCTGCCAACATTCGTAACGCCGGCCAGTAAAAACTCTGTAGGAGCGAGCTTGTCTCGCGATCTTTTAAAGATCAAAAGATCGCGAGACAAGCTCGCTCCTACAAGAGCATTACGCCTTATCGAGCAACCGACCCAACCCGTCCAGCAAGCGCTGCAAGGCGCCCTGGTTGGCGAGCATCACGTTCAAACCGGCCTGGCCCATGTGCCGGGCGTCTTGCGGCAGTTCAAACAAGCGCCGTACCGCCACCGCCAAAGCGTGCGCATCATCCACTTCTTCCAGCGCCCCGGCGTCACGCAACAGCGCGGCGATTTCGAGGAAGTTGAACAAGTGCGGCCCGCTCAGCACCGGCTTGGACAGCGCCGCTGGTTCCAGCAGGTTATGCCCGCCATTGGCCACCAGGCTGCCGCCTACAAACGCGCTGTCGGCCAGGGCGTACAAAAACAGCAGCTCGCCCATGGTGTCGCCCAACAGCACCTGTGTTTGCGCGCTAACCGGCGTTGCGGCCGAGCGCCGTACCGTGTCGAACCCTTCGCTTTGGCACAACGCGAACACCGAGTTAAAGCGCTCCGGGTGGCGCGGCACCAGGATCAACAAGGCGTTCGGGTAGCTGGCCAGCAACTGCCGATGCGCCGCCAGCACGATGGCGTCTTCACCTTCGTGGGTGCTGGCGGCGATCCACACCGGGCGCTCCAGCGCCTGCCATTGCTCACGCAGTGCGCGGGCCTTGATCAGCAACTGGGGGTCAATCGTCAAGTCGAACTTGATCGAGCCGGTCACTTGAACGCACTCGGGGCGGGCGCCCAACTGGCGGAAACGCTCGGCTTCTGTTTCGGTCTGCGCGGCAATCAGGCTCATCTCTTCGAGCATTGGCCGGGTGAGCTTGGCAAACCGCGCATAGCCTTTGGCCGAACGGGCCGAGAGGCGCGCGTTGGCCAGCGCCACCGGGATGCCGCGCTTGGCGCATTGGTGGATATGGTTAGGCCACAGTTCGGTTTCCATGATCACCGCCAGTGTGGGCTGCACCCGATCCAGAAAACGTGCGGCGGCCCATGGCAGGTCGTAAGGCAAATAACAGTGCTGGATGCGCGGTTCGTCGGCGAACAGGGCTTGAATGCGCTCCGATCCGGTCGGGGTCATGCAGGTCACGGTAATCGGCAACTGTGGATAACGTTGCAGCAACGCCCGGATCATCGGGGCGGCGGCAATACTCTCGCCCACGGACACGGCGTGTACCCAGATCCCGCCCGGCTGCATGGCGGGCATATTCAGCGCGAAACGCTCGCCAATGCGCTTGGCATACGCCGGGGCCTTGCGTGCCCGCAGCCATAAGCGAATCGCCACCAGCGGCAGCCCCAGATGAAACAGCAAGGTGTAGAGAGTTCTATTCATGGGCCCGGAGTTTACTTGAAAACGACCTCCACGATGATGGCACCGAACACGCCCATTTCAAGGCGCGACAAAAAGCCCCCTACACACTTTTACAACCACTAGAATGACGTGCTGTTAAATTGCTTCGCCACACACTCAGGATTGCACCATGACCGCTTACTACTACCTGGCTATCGCTATCTGCGCTGAAGTCATTGCCACTGTTTCGATGAAAGCGGTCAAAGGGTTCAGTACGCCATTGCCACTCATTCTGGTGATTGTGGGCTACGCCACCGCGTTCTGGATGTTGACCCTGGTGGTGCGCACCATCCCCGTGGGCGTTGCTTATGCCGTGTGGGCGGGCATGGGCATTGTGATGGTGAGCGTTGCCGCCTTGTTTATCTACGGGCAAAAACTCGACCTGCCGGCCATGCTCGGCATGGGCCTGATTGTGCTGGGCGTGGTGGTGATTCAACTGTTTTCCAAAACGGCAGGGCATTAAAGCTTTGCCACTGTAGCCCCTCTTTTCTGGGCACCTCAAAGGCAGAGTCGGGATCAGGCTGTATACTCCCAGCCTTGTCTTTCAACGCTGAGGTCGCCCATGGCATCTGTAATTTCCACCGACGTGCTGATTGTCGGCGCTGGCGTCGCTGGCCTCTGGCTCAATGCCCGCCTGCGTCGTCAGGGTTTTTCCACGGTGCTGGTTGAAAACCATTCGCTGGGTGGCGCACAGACCCTGAAGTCTCAGGGCATTATTCATGGCGGCGCCAAATACGCGCTGCACGGCGCGCTGACCGGCGCTTCCGAAGCCATTGCCGATATGCCGCGCCGCTGGCGCGAGGCCCTTGCCGGTGACGGCGAGTTGGACTTGAGCGGCGTGCGCCTGCTCTCCGAAGCCCATTACCTGTGGTCCCCCGGCACGTTGGCAGGCAACCTGACCAGCTTTTTTGCGAGCAAGGCCGTGCGCGGCCGGGTTGATCAGGTCAAGGGCGATCAATTGCCGCCTGCCCTGCAAAACCCGCGTTTCAAGGGCAAGGTGTATCGCTTGGCCGAGCTGGTGGTGGATGTGCCCAGCCTGGTCGAGCGCCTGGCCGAACTGGCCGGTGACAGCCTGCTGGCAGGGCAAAAGGTCGAGCCGCTGTTTGAGAATGAGCGCCTGATCGGCCTGCGGGTCGACGGCCTGGATATCCTCGCGCAACGCATCGTGCTCAGCGCCGGGCAAGGCAATGCCGAGCTGCTGGCCAGCCTTGAAATCAACGTCCCTGCCCAGCAACTGCGCCCGCTGCACATGGTGATGGTCAAAGGCCCGAGCCTTAAACCGCTGTATGCCCATTGCCTGGGCGGTGGCCCCAAGCCGCGCATCACCGTGACCACTCACCCGGCCGCCAACGGCGAATGGGTCTGGTATGTGGGCGGTGACATTGCCGAAGCCGAGGGCGTGGCCCGCACCCCGGACGAACAAATCGCCGCCGCCAAAAAAGAGCTGACCAGCCTGCTGCCATGGGTCGATCTGAGCCAGGCGCAATGGGCCACCCTGCGGGTCGACCGCGCTGAACCGGCGCAGTCGGGTCTGGTCCGCCCGGATAACGCGTTCCTCGCCGATACGGGCCGTTTGCTGGTGGGCTGGCCGACCAAGCTGGCGCTGGCGCCGGACTTCTCGGACCGGGTCATCCACGCGCTTGAGCAAGACGGGATCAAACCCGGCAATGTGCCTGCGCTGCCTGACTTCCCTCGCCCGCCACTGGGCAAAACCGCTTGGGAGCAACTGCTGCCATGAGCCAGGCGACCCTGCACGATTTTCTGCGCCCGCTGGGCAGCACCGGCCTGCACGTGTCGCCGCTGGGCCTTGGCACCGTCAAGCTGGGCCGCGACCAAGGGGTGAAGTACCCCAACGGTTTTCAGATCCCGGATGACCAGGAAGCCAAGATGCTGCTCAAGCTGAGCCGCGACCTGGGCATCAACCTGATCGACACCGCGCCCGCCTATGGGCGCAGTGAAGAACGCTTGGGCCCGCTGCTGCGCGGCCAGCGCCAGGACTGGGTGATTGTCAGCAAGGTCGGCGAAGAGTTCGACAACGGTGAGTCACGCCACGACTTCAGCGCCAAACACACCCGCCGCTCGGTTGAACGCAGCCTGCAACGTCTGAAAACGGATTTTATCGACCTGGTGCTGGTGCACTCGGACGGCAACGACCTCGCGATCCTCAACGACAGCAAGGTGTACGCCACCCTCGCCGAGCTGAAGCGAGAGGGCAAGATCCGTGGTTTCGGCTTTTCTGGCAAAACCGTCGAAGGCGGCCTTAAGGCCCTGGAAAACGGCGACTGCGCCATGGTCACCTACAACCTCAATGAGCAAGCCGAGAAGGCGGTAATCGATTACGCCGCTGCCCATGGCAAAGCCATTCTGGTGAAAAAGGCCCTGGCCAGCGGCCATGTGTGCCTCAAACCCGGCATCGACCCGGTGCGCGCCAGCTTCGAACTGGTGTTTGGCCATCACGGGGTTGCCAGTGCTATTGTCGGCACTATCAATCCGCTGCACTTGGCCCATAACGTGGCAATGGTTGCGCAGGTTCTGCGTAACGCCTAAAGCCGCCGATTCGGCCGACCCCGACGCAAGAAGGAGCCGACATGCCGCGAATGCTCATCCGCAAGAACCCCAGCGACTTCAAAACCCTGCCGTTGCTTGTCGAAGCCACGGCAGAGGGCTTGAGTTACCAAAGTGTCGGCATGCCGCTTAACTTCGCGCAAACCCTGAGCAAGCGCCGCCCGGTCAGCGTTGCCGACACCGAGCGCTTCGCGCTGGAGCTGGCCAACCTCGGCGTATCAGTGCGTTTGACGCTGCATTGGCAGGGCCGCGATTACTGGGTGCTGGTGCGCCAGCGCCGTCAGGACCGGGGTGACGTGGTGCTCAAGCTGATCTCCGGCTACGTACCGGCCCATGAGGTCAACTTGCCCTTGCACACGGCGGTTCAGGAAGTGGCCGAAGAATGCCTGCTGGAGACCCCCGAAGGCTGGCTCAGCGGGCGTTTCAACGACATCTGGCTGCCCGCGCCCTACGCCAGCGCGCTGCATTACCGTGAAGCGCTGTCGTTTCGCCTGGCGCCGTTTTCTGGTGCGGCGCGCCCGGTGCGCTGCGCCAACCAGCCGTTGCTTGAGCGCCCGCGGGCCTATGTGCACCTGCCCACCGCCTCCTTGCAACTGATTTACGACCTGCGCCTTGAAGTGCCCAAAGAAGCCAAGTCACTGAGCCTGTTTCATGTTGATGAGCGCCTGGAGGGGGACCAACTGGTCGCCCGCCTCAACCGCAAGCGTCCGGACCTGTACCTGATGCCGCTGACCGACGGCCAGCCGTGCGCCGAGCTGTACACCTTGCACAAGGATCAACTGAAACCGGCCAGCACCCGAGGCGTGTACCTGGCGGAGAGTTTTGCGCCGCAAGAGGGCTGGGTGGTGAGCGAAGAACGCATTCGCTGGAAGGACTGGCTCAAGCAGCAAGGTTTGAGCGCACCCGACAAGGAGTCGCGGCTCAAACGCCTGACGGGCAAGGCGCGGCAGATGTTCAGGAAGGTCGTAAAGGCCGGATAGCCTAACACGCCTGTAGGAGCGAGCTTGCCTCGCGATCTTTCAAGATCAAAAGATCGCGAGACAAGCTCGCTCCTACAGAGAGTTGCGTTGTTACTGGCCGCGAATTTTCTCGACGATGGCCGTGGTCGAGCTGTTTTCTACCAGCCCCAGCACTTTCACTGTCCCGCCGTACGCGCTCACGATGTCAGCACCGACCACTTGGTCGATCCCGTAATCGCCGCCTTTAACCAGTACATCCGGCTTGACTTGGGCCAGCAGGTTTTCCGGAGTGCCTTCAGGGAAGCTGATCACCCAGTCCACCGCGCCCAGACCCGCCAGTACCGCCATGCGCCGGTCAACGCTGTTGATCGGGCGACCCGGGCCTTTGAGGCGGCTCACGGAGGCGTCGTCGTTTACGGCAACGATCAAACGATCACCTTGCGCCCGCGCCTGCTCCAGATAGGTCACATGCCCGGCGTGGAGGATGTCGAAGCACCCATTGGTGAAAACGATTTTCTCGTTGTGCGCCCGCGCATCGTCGATGGCCAGCAGCAGTTGCTCGAGGCTCAGCACGCCACGCTCGGAACCTTCCGAACGCTGAATGGCGCGACGCAGTTCCGGAGCGCTGATGGCCGCCGTACCCAGCTTGCCCACCACGATACCCGCCGCCAGATTGGCCAGGGCCACGGCGTGGGGCAGCTCTTCACCAGCAGCAATGGCAGCCGCCAGGGTCGAGATAACCGTGTCACCGGCACCGGTCACGTCAAACACTTCACGGGCGCGTGCCGGCAAGTGCATGGCGGCAAAGCCCGGACGCAACAAGGTCATGCCGTGCTCGCCACGGGTGACCAGCAAGGCACCCAGCTCCAGATCGGCCATCAGCTTGGCGCCTTTGGCCACCAGGTCGGCCTCGTCGATACAGCCACCGACGATGGTTTCGAACTCGCTGAGGTTCGGCGTGATCAGGCTTGCACCCCGATAAATCGAGAAGTCTTTGCCTTTAGGATCAGCCAGCACCGGAATGCCACGGGCACGGGCGGCCTGGATGAGTACCTGGTGGTTTTTCAACGCGCCTTTGCCGTAGTCAGACAGCACCAGCACTTTAATACCGTCGAGCAGGCGCTCGACTTCAGCGCCCAACGCCAGGGCGTCAGTCGCAAACGGTTCTTCAAAGTCGATACGCAGCAGTTGCTGGTGACGGCTCATAACCCGCAGTTTAACGATGGTCGGCTGGTGCTCAATGCGCTGGAACAAGGCGCGAACGCCTGCGCCTTCAAGGCTGTTGGCCAGGCTGTCGGCAGCTTCATCGTTGCCGGTGACGCCGACCAGCGAGGCCGGTGCGCCCAAGGCAGCAATGTTCAAGGCAACGTTGGCAGCACCACCCGGACGGTCTTCAATTTGCTCGACCTTGACCACCGGCACGGGCGCCTCAGGGGAAATCCGTGAGGTTCCGCCATGCCAGTAACGGTCGAGCATGACATCGCCTACCACCAAGACAGGGGCTTGATCGAATCGCGGCATGGACAACTTCATTGAGGACCCACATACAAAATGAACAGGGGCGCGATATTAACACAGGGTGAACGCAGGTCAGTTCACGGTGTTAATCGCAGGGAAAATGCGCCGACGGGAGCAGGCGTACCTGCCCCCGTCGGTGTTCAGGTGATGTCGCCAGACGCCAGCGGCGCATCCAGGCCCATCGAGTGCAGACGGGCGTAATAGCCGTTCTGCGCCAACAACTCGCCGTGAGTACCGCGCTCGACGATCTGGCCCTGATCCATCACCAGGATCAAGTCCGCTTTTTCGATGGTCGAAAGGCGGTGCGCAATCACCAGCGTGGTACGCCCTTGCATCACGTGGTCCAGTGCCGCCTGAATATGGCGCTCAGACTCGGTATCGAGTGCTGAGGTGGCCTCATCGAGGATCAACAGTGGCGAATTTTTGAGCAAGGCGCGGGCAATCGCCAGACGCTGACGCTGACCACCCGACAACAGCACGCCGTTCTCACCCACCGGCGTGTCCAGACCTTTGGGCAACTGCTCGATAAAGTCCATCGCGTAGGCATCACGCGCGGCCTTTTCGATGTCGGCCCGTGGCGCACCGGCCAGGTCGCCGTAGGCAATGTTGTTGGCCACGGTGTCGCTGAACAGGGTCACGTTCTGGGTCACTTGCGCGATATGACGGCGCAGGTTGAGCAAGCGATAGTCTTCGACCTCCACGCCATCGAGCAGGATCTCACCCGAGGTGTGGTGATAGAAACGCGGGATCAGGTTGGCCAGCGTTGACTTGCCGCTGCCCGAACGCCCGACCAGTGCCACCATCTGCCCCGGCTCAGCCGTGAACGACACGTCTTTAAGCACCTGGCGCTCTGTGTCGGGGTAGGTGAAGTTGAGGTTGCGCACCTCAAGACGGCCACTGACGTGGTCCAGCTCAACGGTGCCGGTGTCGACTTCCGGTTTTTCGTCCAGTTGCTCAAAGATGCTTTCAGCACCGGCAACACCCTTCTGGATGGTCGAGCTGACTTCAGACAACTGACGGATCGGCTTGGGCAGCAGGCCGGCCAGAGTGATGTAAGCGATCATGTCGCCCGCCGAGGCATCGCCGCGCATGTACAGCACCAGAAACATCAGAACGCCCATGGCGATGTAAATGACCAATTGCAGCATCGGGGTGTAGATCGCCCCGGTGCGGGTCATGCGCAGTTGCTTGTCGGTGTTGCTCTGGCTGGCCTTGAGGAAACGCTCGCGCTCGTACTTTTCGCCGCCAAAGCTGCGAACCACACGGTAACCCTGGATGGTTTCGGACGCCACGTGGGTCACGTCGCCCATCGCCACCTGGATTTTCTTGCTTTGCTTGCGGAATTTTTTGCTGGCCGAACTCACCATGACCGCAATCAGCGGCAGGATCGCCACCATCACCAGCGTCAGACGCCAGTTCATCCACAGCAACGACGCAAACAGGAACACCACGGTCATGCCTTCACGAATCACCACCTTGATTGCATCGGTGGCAGCACCGGTGACCATGGTGACGTTGAAGGTGATGCGCGAGATCAAATGCCCCGAGTTGTGCTTGTCGAAATAGCGGTTAGGCAACACCAGCAGGTTGTTGAACAGCTGCACCCGCAGGTCGTGCACCAAGCCCAGCGAAACCTTGGCCAGGAAGTAGTTACCCAGGAAAGAGCCCAGCCCTTGCCAGGCCGCGATCAATACGATCAACAGCGGCACGGTCTGCAGCAGGCGCATGTCACGCAGGTAAGGCACGTTCGGAAACAGCACGGCATCCGGATTGGACAAGCCGTCAACGAAATACTTGAGGATGTAACCCAGCATGGGTTGAGTCGAAGCGAAGATAAGGAAGCCAACGATACTCAGCAGGAAAAGGCCGATGTAGGGCTTCACATAACTCAAGAGCCGGAAGTAGATTTTCAGGCTTGAACTCTGTCCTTCTTCGGACGGTGAATCACTCATCGTAGAGCTCACTGATTAAGGAAAACGCGAAATTTTATCACAGGCTTCACCCTGCGCCGTCTTGAACGACAAAAGAGTCGCCACGGCAATGGGCAGCCAGGTGATAAACCATTCGGCACGCGGGGTATCGAGCAAACTGGCCGCATCAAACTGCATGGCCATTGTCGAAAACACCCACATGCCCACCAATCCCTGGCCCAGCAAAGTCGCGCGAGCGCGCCAGCC
Source organism: Pseudomonas sp. FSL R10-1350 (assembly GCF_009600525.1). Lineage (NCBI taxonomy): Bacteria > Pseudomonadati > Pseudomonadota > Gammaproteobacteria > Pseudomonadales > Pseudomonadaceae > Pseudomonas > Pseudomonas sp. FSL R10-1350. The sequence goes on along the minus strand of NZ_WIVR01000039.1, from coordinate 12,747 downwards.
ATATACCAAAACCGAAAACCAGGCGATGCTCCACAGCAGCAAACCCGGCAAGCCCAAACTGATCGCCACACTGGTGAACAGGTTGTGCGAATGATCAAACATGATCCCCAGCGCCGGCACACCAAACGGCGCCTCAAGTCCAAGGCCAAGCCATGGGTGCGCCTTGATCATCTGCACGCTGGACATAAACAGCTCGGGCCGATAGGACGAGCCACGGGACATCATCTGCGCCTGCATGCACCAAAACACGATCCCGGCGCCAATCAGCCCGGCCACCGAGATGACCACGGTTTGACGGTTGCACCGCCAGATCGGCATGGCCAGCACCGTAACCAATAGCGCCACTGCCGCGCCGCGGCTCTGGGTAAACACCACAAAGGCGCCCAACAACGCCAGTGCAACCCACCACAGGGCTTGCATCCCACGCTCGCGCGGCATCCAGTGCAACATCCAGACACCGGCGATCCCCACTGCATAAGCGCCCAAAATAGGGTGAGCCAGCTCGCCCAGACCTTCCAGGCGGTCCATCAAGGGCCGAGCGTCAATAAAATAGAAACGCACCATGGCGGCGGCTGCCATGACTGCCAGCCCCAGCCCGCCCCATTGCAGCAGGCGTACAACACGCTCAGGGCGGCCATTGGCCAGAATCGGCCATGACATCACAAACAAGGCGATGTAGAGCAATTGCTTGGCCTGGCTCAGGGGCTGGCCACTCCAGCTCAAGCTGAGCGTGGCCCAGGCGGCCAAACCGATCAGTGCCAGGCACAGCGCTCTTTGCGCGTGCCAGACCTGCGCCAACACCGGGCGTGCAGACCAGGCCACCAGCAGTGTCGGCAGCCAGACAAACACCACCAGGCCCTGTTGATAGATTTTGTTCGTGGGGGCAAACGCAATGGCCAACATGAACCACAGCACGCCGCAGGTCATGAGGGTCTGAGCCCAACGACTTTCGTACATCATCCCGCTCCTAAATCATCTACCCGGCCAACCTGGCATGGTTAAAGCGCCACTTTTTCGGCATCATTGCGTGTCTGACTGCTCGCAAGGGTTCTACGATGCAATGTTCACGGCTTCCACAAGCCGCTTTAAATCAAATGATTGAAGGCGCCAAAATTCTTGAGGCGGACAGTTATGGTGCAAAAGTCTACCTGCTGCAAGACGGGAACATAGTGAAACTGTTTCGTCGCAAGCGTCTTCTGTCGTCCGCCTTGCTACGTCCCTATTCCAAACGTTTTATCGATAACGCGGCCCAACTCGAGAAGCTGGGTATCCCCACGCTCAAGGTGCTGGCGTTTTACCGCCTGGATAAACCCGGCATGACCGCGGTGCTGTATCGCCCGCTGCCCGGTGAAACCCTGCGTCAGATCGCTGAAAAAAACGGTTTTGACTGGACAGAAAATCTGCCGAAGCTTATCGAGCTGATTCGCAGATTGCACGCGGCCGGTATTTACTTCCGCTCTCTGCATTTGGGCAACATTGTGGTGACCCCCGACAACGCGTGGGGTTTGATTGATGTCGCCGACATGAGTTTTGTGAGGGCGCCCCTGTCCAAAAAGCTGGTTCAGCGCAACCTGCAACACTTTTTGCGCTACATCGAGCGCGAGAGTCTGAGCGATAAATTCCCCGCCCAAGCCCTCAAAGACGCCTTTTTAAAGGCCTGACAACACCGTGGTGCATGCCTGCCTGAAGCGCAGCCAGGCATGTTCCGGGTCAAGGCTTGCGTGCTGGCGCGCAGCCACTTCTGTTGTCGACAGCGCGTCGCTGGCTTCAATCGCCCGTGCCCATGCCGACTCATCGCCGACCGCCACGTAGTTCCCCGCCTCGCCCAACTGCTCGTAAAACACGGGAAGGTCACTGGCCAGTATCGGCACGCCAGCAATGACCGCTTCCTGGACGACCAGCCCCAGGCCTTCTGCCCGCGACGGTATCAGCACCCAGTCAAATGCCCGATACAGGCTGGCCACGTTGTCGACGTAGCCCGGCAGCAAGACCTTACCTTGCAGCCCCAGCGCCTTGACCTGCGCCTCCAGCTCGGCGCGCATGGCGCCTTCACCGATGATGATCAGCAGTCGATCCGGGTGGTTAACGAGGGTTTTGGCAAAGGCGCTGAGCAGGGTGTCAAAGCCCTTGGAGTCCACCAGACGGCCTACAGCACCGAACACTTGATGAGTACCCGCAGGAATGCCCAGTTGCTGGCGCGCCTGGTCACGCGGCAACAATTGCTGCTCGAATGTGTGCGGGTTGAGCATGCTGCTCAGGGTGACCACCGGCAACTTGAGATCGGCCGAAATGGAGTCTGCGAGGGTTTGCGAGACAGCACAGAGTGTCAGTTGCTCGCCCGAGAACTGGCGAAGCAGCCTGACATCTTTGCATTGCAGGCGGGTTGAGCCGTGAAATATCACCACCGCCCGTACGTGCGGCAGTGTGCGCAAGGCCGGCAACAGCACCCGAGCCACGCCCAGCCCATCGATCAGCACCTGCCGGGCGTCATTTTTGAGCAGGGCCTTGCGAAAAAAACAATTACGCCAAGGGCGCGATAACGCCCAGATGCCCCGCCCTTTTAAAAAGCGCGACGACAACTTCAAAGCCTCAACCTGCCCAAGCTCGCGCAGGCAAGCCGGGGCAGAATGCTGCAACAGCCAGGTCTTTACCGGTGTACCCGGTGATGCCTGAGAGAGGATTTGCTGGTGAACCTTGTGTACAGACGCATAAGGAGAACCGCCTGACCACATCACATTAATGATGCTCATCACACGCTTCCTCGCCGTTCAATCATCACCATTCAAACCTGTACCTGCTAACTGATAAGGACGCCTATTAGCACGCCCACCAACAACGTAACGAACAACTTGATCCGCTCCCGACGGCCGCGTCGCAGCTTGCGCTGACGCTCTTCAGGCACCTCGACATGGTTGCCAAAGCCTGTGTGCAACACCGCGTCAGCTTCAAGGGCCACCGCTTGCAGATTAAGCTCGGCATAGCGCTTGGACAGCGCTTTTTCGCCACCATGACCGCTATAAGGCGCACACAACAAATATTCTTTGTAACGGCGTAATCCAGGATTCAGCGAAAAGCTCTGCCATTCGGGTTTATCCGACAGCACCGGGTAACACGCGACGCCTGCAATCACCTCGCGCTCACCGTAATGTAGGTAAGGGCTGTGAATCCGCAAGTCGTGTGCGTAGCTGCGCAGCCAGACCTGCAAGATCTCTGGTTTGTTCTCCAGAATCGCTCTTGAGTCTTCGACAAAGCCCGGGCGATAAAACTCCCAATCGTCTTCACAATGAAAAATGTACGGTGTGCTGACCTTAGAGTAGGCCAGATCGATCGAAGCCAACTGCCCAAGTTTCGGTTTGTTGACGAAAACAGTGCAGTGCTCACGCCAATTGGGCGGAATAGCCTCGCGCACGGCCTCATCACCGGAGTCTTCGGTAATAAAGACTTCACGAATGGGCGCGGTGTTGAACCGGTCAAAGCTTTCGAGCGTCAGCTTGAGCAAGTCAAGACGGCCGCAGCTGGTCACAACCAGGGTGATGTCACTTTCTTGGCAGAACCGCACGGTTCGCCTCCTCTCATTAAATAGTTTCAGTCCTTTGGGTATCACCACGATGGCACCGGGGGATGTCTCAAATCCCCAGTTTCAATCGCACCCGATCGACCCAGGACAAGGGCGGATGCGGACGTAGTGCCGGTTGCAGCTCTTCAACAATGCGCTGGCCAATTCGACCGAAGCTGTACTGCGACACCGCAAGGTCACGACCACGAAGAGCGATATCGGCTGCCAGTTGCGGATCATTACGCAGCTGTTGCAGTTTTTTTTGCAGCTCTGGAATGTCGCGATAAAAAACAATGTTGTGCATGTCGACAAAGCCCAACGCACGGTTTTCGGCTTCACCCTGATCAAACGCCAGCAGTACACAACCGCAGGCCATGGCCTCAAAGTTTTTGATCATGTATTCGCCCATGCCCACGTCCGCGCTGACAAAAAAGCGGATGCGGTTAAGGGTGTCGCGGTAGTCATCACCGGACTTGGTGCGCGTCACCACCAGCGGCTCGACGCTGGTCAGCTCGTCGAGCAACGCTTTGCGGCCACTGTAAGCCACGCTGTTGGTGCTGCCAACAAACGCCAACTCAATGTCGCGCTCACGGCCCAAGTCATGCAACAGCGTCTGGTCGTAGCCTTTTGGCACAAATACGGCGTCAAAGCCCTCTTCGCGCAAGCGCTCAGTGACCATAAAACCCGAGGTGATCACCCGGGCCCACGGCAGTTGGCGGTAATGGGCGCTGAATTTACCGGTGTATTTGCACTCGATGTAATTCTGATACGCATCGTGCTCAAGGATCACCAGGTTGGGCACGGTACGGATAAAGCCAACCTGGCGGATCTCTTGTTTAAAACGCAAGAAAAACACAATGCGGTCATAACGCGACACGTCCACTTCGCGGCGGAAGTAGCTGCGCAAGTTGCGTTGCTCGTCACTGCTCAGCCAGCGCGTATCGCACTCGCAATGGGCTGCAATGCCGTCATACAAGCGATCCAGAATGGCCCGCTGCTCTTTCTGTACTAGAAATAGAACTCTCATGGGTTTCCTTGCGACGCCTTGAGGCGCCAGAACAGCTCATGCCGTCGAACTGCTTTACGAAAATATTCATTCTCGCCATAAGGCGATGGCCGTCTGCCCGCCAGCAGCGCCTGGATTGACCGGCGCACGCGGCGCTTGAGCGCAGCGCGCGGTTGCAGGTCGTGCATCATGCCCAGCGCCATGGCCTTGTCGCGTTGCTGGGCCAGCGTCAGCGGCAGGCTGCACGGATGCAAGCTGAGCGACGTATCGAACACCGGCGGCAGAGCCACCCCATCACCACTGTTGCCCATGGGCCAGCGGTCATTGTCATGTAAATGGTTGGCGTAGCCCAAAATCGTCGTCGGTTGCCACTCCAGCCCATGCAGCGCCTCGAACACCGCCGCTTGCGCGCAGATGTGGTCGGGGTGCGGGTCGAGCGACGGATGCGGCAACACAATTACTTCAGGACGCGCGCGCAGGATCAAGGCGCGCAAATCCGCCAGCAGGTTATTCCAGGTCGGTGCGCCATCGCCATCGCCGGGCATCGGAAACGGATTGAGCTGACGAAATAGCCGGATGTCACTCATATCAGCCTCGCGGGACGGCATCGGCTGATCCGGTGCGGCCTGCATGGCCGGCAGTTGCAGGCAGAAGTAGCCCAATTGCGCGCAATGCGCCTCAGGCACACCGGCCCAACGCGGCACCGCCAGGCTGTCCCATGCCCGCAAGCGGCCCTTGAGGCGCGCGGCTTCGGCGCGCTCAAGGCCCATCTGCTGATAATGCTCGGCTTCGATTTCACCGGCCGTCAGGGTGACGATCCACGCCTCTTTGGCCTGGCTGTACAGACCAAACGCCGCAAGCTCCGCATCGTCGGCATGGGGCGCAATGACCATGACCCGTTGCTCGCGGTAATCGGGTTGGCGGAACAACCACAACCGGGGCTGGCCCGACACGCGGCAGTGCCGGCCTTTGAGGCGTAACTCGCCACGGGCCAATGCGCCAGCGTGCTCACTCAGGTTCAAATAGCGCAGCCCGTTGACCCCACGCTCGAAGGTTTGCTGATCGGGCTGTTCGCCGCCCAGCAGTTGAATGCTCGGGTCAATAAAACGCCCCAGCCCGCGGCTGCTGACCTTGATGGCCAAAATAAGGGTTTGATTACCGGTCACGCTCAACGGCTGATCGAGCACCAGGCGTTCGCCCTCAAGGCGCACGTCAAGACACTCGCCGTCCGGGTCGAAGGCGTACTGGTAGTCGTCTTGGGGGGAATAGAACAGATGGTCCGCAAACCAGGCCTCATGGGCCACCCAGCCCAGCACCGCCAATACCGGCGGCAGCCACCAGGCCAGCCAGACACCGCTGACAATCAGCACCAGCAGACCGATCAGCAAGCCAATTCGTTTATTGCGCCGATGGCGCTTGAGGAGTTGCTGTTTGCGGCTCATGGCTCAACTCTTATGTTTGATGCTCTGTAGGAGCTGCCGCAGGCTGCGATCGTTTAAAGATCAAAAGATCGCAGCCTGCGGCAGCTCCTACAAGGTGTGCACTAGACCTTAAACACCGGCACCGGGTTGCACCAACGCTCTTTGTATTCGCGGTCGGCGCGGCCGAACGAGAAACGCAAAGGCTTGTTGACGCTGCGCGCCTGCTCCCAGGCCGATTGGGTATTGAGAAAGCTCAATACGCTACCGGGGCTGAAATCTCGGGTTTGCGGGTCAACACCGCCGTTGACGTACTCAACGCTGATCCACTGCGGGGATTCAACCCGGTACACCAACTGGATGGCAATAGGCGCGTCGTTAAGGAATATGACCGAACCGATCAACAACTCACGCAACAGCTCGACCACATCGCACATGCGCTCGGCGCCCGTGGCCACAAAACCCCAGCGGCGCAGGAACAGATCGCAGTAAATGGCCGCCAGTTCAGTGCTGGAAAAGTCCGTCACCGGGCGCACCACACCGCCCGCCTCTTCCAGCAAACGCAGTTCGCGGCGTTGGTTGTAACGGAATTTTTTCGAGAGTTCTTCAGGCGTGCGGGCCATCGCCAGCTGTTCGGTTTGCTGGATCAGCGTACTGAAACGGCCTTCATTGAGCTGCGACAGGTAGCGCCCACGGTGACGCAAGGGCACGTTGGCCCCATCGGCAGCCGGCAGAATGATTTCGGCATTACCGAGGTCAAACAGGCCTTTTTTGCCGTGGCGCTTGAGCACGTCCTTGGACAAAGCCAGGTCGCGGCCCCAGGTCGGGATCGCAGCTTTCACTTCGCCATTTTGCTCCCAGGCCAGGTAGCGCACCGGGATACCCGCCAACTGAGCCAAACGCTCAACCACCATCGGGTGCGTGGCCACGCTGCCACCAAAGCGTTGCCAGGCCTCTGCGTAAACAGACGCGTCAACAACGCTCCAGCCGCGCTCACGCCAGCCCTGGAAATAATTGAGCATCAGGCCCCCGCAGTCAGGTCGGTGACTTGCGGCAACTGCCAGAACCGGTCATGAACGGCCTGATCGCTGAAGCGCTCATGCAGGCGCGCCAGCATCAGGTCAGCACAGGCATGGCGCTGCTCATCGGTGAGCACCGACAGATGCTTGATGCCCTGAGCCAGATGCTCGACATCGCCCAGCGGGAACAAGATCCCTACGCCTTCCACCACTTCCTTGGCGCCGCCACAGGCCGTGGCCAGCAACGGCACGCCAGCGGCCATGGCCTCCAGCAAGACCATGCCAAACGGTTCTTGATCGGAACTGAGGGCAAATACATCAAACGCACGGAAATAACGCCGTGCATCGGGCACCTGGCCCAAAAACTTCACCTGCTCGGCAACACCGAGTTCACGGGCCAGCTCTTTGAGGTCTTGCTCCAGACGGCCTTTACCCAGAATCACCAGTTGGCTATCTGCGGGCAGGTCTGCCCGTGCCTGGGCGAAACCCTTGATCAGCGTGGCCTGGTCTTTGTCCGGGTGCAGACGCCCGACATTGCCGACAATAAAACCATCGACCGACAACCCCAGCGCTTCACGCGCCTGGGTGCCGGGCAGTTGGCTGGCTTGTACGGCGTCGATATCGATTCGGTTGTACAGCGTGCTGATACGCCCGGTCGGCCACTTGGGCAGGCATTGGCGCATGTCGTCACGCACCGCATCAGACACCCCGAGCAGGCTCAGGCGCTTACGAAACAGGTTAGCGAACAGTTTGCGGCTGCCGCGCTGGTAGTCGCCAAACGCATGATGCACGCCGATCACCGGCAAACCGGTGGCCAACAAGGCGATATAAATCGGCTTGAAGCGGTGGGCGATGCAAAAGCTGAATGCCCGCGAGGCGGCGATTTTACGCAGCTTGGCGATGGCGCCCAGCTTGAGGCCACGAATGGCCTTGGAGCTGAACTCCATAAACAGGACTTCGTCGGACGCGCAGCCTGCGGCGACTTCGGGGTCGGCCGCCCCGGTCAAAAAGACCGTGGTGACCTTGTACCCGCTGCCGGCAAACAGGCTGGCGTACTGGCGCGCGCAGTCCAGAAACGGCCCGTCATAGCCGTGGCAGAACTGCAGCACATGCCGCTCAGTCGAGCGATTCATAACGCTCCGCGCCTTCTTTAACCACCAGAATGTCTTCCATGATCAGGTACTGCAGGTCCGAGCCGAAGAACATGTTCAGGGCGTCGGTCGGCGAGCACACCATTGGCTCACCCCGGCGGTTGAGCGAGGTGTTCAGCGACACGCCGTTGCCGGTCAGTACTTCAAGGGCCTTCATCATGTCGTAGTAGCGCGGGTTGTATTCGCGCTTGAGCACCTGGGCGCGGGAGGTGCCGTCTTCATGGACAACCTCTGGCACACGGGTTTTCCACTCTTCTGCCACTTCAAAAGTGAAGGTCATGAACGGTGCCGGGTGATCGACCTTGATCATCTGCGGGCCCACGGTGTCGAGCATCGACGGGCAGAAAGGCCTCCAGCGCTCACGGAACTTGATCTGTTCGTTGATGCGGTCAGCTACGCCTTCGCTGCTCGGGCAACCGATGATCGAACGACCGCCCAAGGCACGCGGGCCAAACTCCATGCGGCCCTGGAACCAGGCCACCGGGTTGCCATCGACCATGATCTTGGCGATTTTCTCAGGCGTGCCTTCGATTTTGCGCCAGGCTGGCTTGCCCGGGTGACGGGCACACGCCGCGATCACGTCTTCGTTGCTGTACGCAGGGCCGAGGTAGACGTGTTCCATCTTCTCGACCGGCACGCCGCGCGCGTGGGACACATAGGCCGCAGCACCCACCGCCGTACCGGCATCGCCGGACGCAGGCTGGACGAACAGCTCTTTGACTTCCGGGCGGGCAATGATCTTTTGGTTCAGCTTCACGTTCAACGCGCAGCCGCCCGCAAAGGCAATTTTGCCGGTCTCTTTGAGAATGTCGCCCAAGTAGTAGTCGATCATCTGCAGCGCCAGTTTTTCAAACAGCGCTTGCATGCTCGCGGCGTAGTGGATGTACGGCTCGTCGGCGATGTCGCCTTCGCGCTTGGGGCCCAGCCACTCAATCAGTTTTGGCGAGAAGTAGAAGCCTTTGCCCTTCTCTTTGTAGCGGCGCAGGCCGATAACGTTGGCGTATTCGGTGTTGACCACCAGCTCGCCGTTTTCAAACGAGGCCAGGCGCGAGAAGTCGTATTTGCTGGCGTCGCCGTACGGCGCCATACCCATGACCTTGAACTCGCCGTCGAGCATCTCGAAACCGAGGAACTCGGTGATCGCGCCGTACAGGCCGCCCAAGGAGTCTGGATCGAAGAATTCTTTGATCTTGGTGATCTTGCCGTTTTCGCCATAACCGAAGAAGGTCGTGGCGTACTCACCTTTACCATCGATACCCAGAATCGCGGTTTTCTCTTTGAAACCCGAGCAGTGGTAGGCGCTGGAGGCGTGAGCCAAGTGGTGCTCAACCGGTTCTATCTTGATTTTTTTCGGATCAAAACCCAGTTGCTGCAGGCAGAACACAATCTTGTTGCGATAGCGCTTGTAGCGACGGTTGCCCATCAGGATCGCATCCAGAGCGCGGTCCGGGGCGTACCAGTAGCGCTTGGCGTAGTGCCAGCGAGCCTTGCCGAACAAGCTGACAGGTGCGAACGGGATCGCTACCACATCAACGTCAGAAGGTTTGATACCCGCGTGCTCAAGGCAGAATTTTGCGGACTCGTAAGGCATGCGGTTCTTTGCATGCTTGTCGCGTACAAAGCGTTCTTCCTCAGCCGCTGCAACCAGCTTGCCGTCAATATAGAGGGCTGCGGAGGGATCATGGCTAAGGGCGCCGGACAGGCCAAGGATCGTCAATGCCACTGGATTAGCCTCTTAAAAATGCAGGCAGGCGGCGGGCGCCTGAAAAAAGGGGTGTACTGCGCGCAACGCGCAGAAACAACTAAAGGGCGGGATTATAGCGTAAAGCGCACGGGAATGACCCAGCGCTATTTGCCACGCCCTGGCGCCCGCCTGCCTACCTCAACAAGAGACTGCCCTCGCGGCTTTGCTGGAAAATGGTATAGGGCAACGCAACCGTGTCGACCACCGCACAGGCCAGCACGTCAAAAAAGAAAATCGGCACAAACCCGCTGGGCACACCGCTGGTGGTGTTGGGCGGCGCATTCAGCACGCACAAATCAAACGCTACGCCACTGTAGACACGGGTCACCGAGTCACAGTAACTGCGCTGCTTTTTAAGGTCCCGACGGATGCTCTCATCACTGCCGAACAAGGTCTTGACGGACCCACACCCCAACAAAAAGCAAGGCACGACACACAGCAGCACGAATTTGCAGGCCATCGCATTGGCTCCTGAAGAATGACCTCGCAACCTAGCACCCGGCTGCGGCTAATCGCAGGTGATGGCTTCCTAAGTTTTCGTATGAACCCTCTTACACCGCTAAACTACCCGCCCTCTGCTAGCCTGATACCCGTCGCCCAGACGGGTCGCGTCACACGGAACCCCGATACCGCCCATGAATTTTTTTGCTCCTGCCCGCTTTGCCCTGTTGCTCCCGGGGCTTTGCCTCGCCCCCGCCAGCTTCGCCGAAACCCTGGAACTGGACCCCAGCGTCATTACCGGTTCGCGCAGCGCCAGCCCCAGTTTTGATCTGCCTTACTCGGTCGACAGCATTAACCAGCAGCAGATCAGCGATGGCCAATTGGGCATCAATGCCTCAGAAGTGCTGTCCCGCGTGCCGGGGCTGGTGGTGCAAAACCGGCAGAATTATGCGCAGGATCTGCAAATCTCGTCCCGTGGGTTTGGTGCACGCTCGGCGTTTGGCGTGCGCGGCATCAAGCTGATTGCCGACGGCATCCCGGCCAGCACCCCGGACGGTCAGGGCCAGGCCGCGACGTTTAACCTCGACACCGCCGAGCGCATCGAAGTGTTGCGCGGCCCGGCGGCCACGCTGTACGGCAGCAATGCGGGCGGGGTGATTCAAATGTTCTCCCGCGATGGCGAAGGGCCGCCGCGCATCGGCGCCGAAACCCTGGTGGGCAGCGACGGCATGAGCAAAAACCACCTCACGGCCGAAGGCGCGACAGACGACGTGGGCTTTGTGCTCGACGCCTCGCGCATGGACACCGACGGCTACCGCGACCACAGCGCCGCCCGCCGCGACCAGACCTTTGCCAAGCTCAACTTAAAGCCTGACGAAGACAGCAAACTGGCGCTGATTTACAGCAGCCTGGAGCAAAACGGCACCCAAGACCCGCTGGGGCAAACCTGGGCAGCCTACAAGGCCGACCCACGTTCGGTGACACCGGCGGCACTGACCTACAACACCCGTAAAAGCATCGACCACCAACAAGTGGGCCTGAACTACGAGCGCTACTTCGGCGATGCCACCTTGCAGGTCAATGCCTACAACGGCACCCGCAGCGTGATCCAGTACCTGGCGATCCCCAAAGGCACGCCCGGCAACAACCAGGGCGGCGGCGTGGTGCAATTCGACCGCAAGTTCTATGGCGGCAGCCTGCGCTGGCTGCAACCGGTGCACAGCGTGCCCGGCGACCTGACCCTGATTGGCGGGCTGGACTACGACCAGAGCCGGGACAGCCGCCACGGCTACCAAAACTTTGTGGGCGACCAACTGGGCGTGAAAGGCGCGCTGGTGCGCGACGAAATCGACACCGCCCGCAGCCTCGACCCGTACGTGCAGGCCAACTGGGCCATCGACAACTGGACCGTCCAGGCCGGCCTGCGCTACAGCACCATGGAACTGGACGTACATGATCAATTTTTGAGCAACGGCGACGACAGCGGCACCAAGCGCTACGAAAAAGCCACGCCCTCGATGAGTGTGATGTACGCCTTTACCCCAGAGCTGCATGGTTATGTCAGCGCGGGCAAAGGTTTTGAAACACCGACTCAGGCGGAATTGGCCTACTCGCCAAACGGCAATGGCTTCAACTTTGGCCTCAAACCGTCTGAAAGCACGCAGTACGAAATGGGCTTGAAAGCTCAGCTCGCCAACACGCGCATCAATGCCGCCATCTTCCAGATCACCACCTCCGACGAACTGGTGGTGCTGAGCAATACCGGCGGGCGCACCACCTACCAGAACGCGGGCCGCACCCTGCGTCGCGGCTTCGAGCTGGGGGTCGAAAGCCAGCTTGCCGACGACTGGACCACCACCCTGGCCTACACCCGGCTGCAAGCCACCTATGACCGCGACTTCACCAGCCCCAAAGGCCTCATTGATAAAGGCAACGACCTGCCGGGCGTGCCGCAGACCACTTTGTTTGCCGAAGTGAACTGGAAACCTGCCGACTGGGTCAGCACCGCCATCGAGGGCATGTACCGCAGCAAGGTCTACGTCGAAGACACCAACACGCAAAAAGCCGCACCGGCCTACAGCGTGTTCAACTGGCGCGCGAAGTTTGAGCAAAAGGTTGATCACTGGACCTTCCACCAGACCTTGCGCCTGGACAACCTGCTAGACCGCCAATACGTGGGCTCAGTGATCGTTGCCGACGGCAACAACCGCTTCTACGAAGCCGCACCGGGCCGCTCGTGGTACGCCGGCGCCGGGGCGCAATACAGCTTCTGAGTCGCAAACCGCCCCGCCTTCGACGTCGCGCTGTCGCGCATCAAACAGGCCACCGATAATCGTCAGCATCCCCCAATCGGTTCCCTCTCCTTCGGGAGTGTATGGACCGGGGACATAGCGAACACAATGTTCGGAGACA